>NZ_JBIQOC010000043.1:0-45061 GCF_044130295.1 Acinetobacter uliginosus
AAGGCTGCCGACGCATAAAGCGACCCAAATAGAAGAATTACTGCCACATCGCTGGAAATCCAACTCAAATTAAAAAATAGGCATGGGGTTCAGCGGACGCTTACATTTGGACCGAATTTCTTTAGGCTGATATAAAAAAAACGGGCAATCTGCCCGTTTTTTATTTCGTTTTTATTTGAGAATGTTTAGTCTTCAAAATGGATCACGGTACGAATCGATTTACCATCATGCATTAACTCAAAGGCTTCGTTAATTTTTTCCAGTCCCATGGTATGAGTAACAAAAGGTTCAAGCTGAATATCTCCTTTCATTGCTTCTTCTACCATACCTGGCAATTGTGAACGGCCTTTCACTCCACCAAAAGCGGTGCCTTTCCAGGTACGGCCGGTGACCAGCTGGAATGGACGGGTTGAAATTTCCTGACCAGCACCGGCTACCCCAATAATGATGGATTGTCCCCAACCACGGTGAGCACATTCCAGTGCAGAACGCATCACATTGGTATTGCCAATACATTCAAAAGAATGATCTACACCCCAACCGGTTTTTTCAACAATCACTTCCTGAATCGGTTTGTCATAATCTTTTGGATTTAAAAATTCTGTCGCGCCAAACTGTTCAGCCAGTTTGAATTTTTCAGGATTGGTATCAATAGCAATAATACGGCTGGCTTTGGCTTTTTTGGCACCTTGCACCACAGCCAGACCAATACCGCCCAGACCAAATACAGCGACGGTATCTCCTTCCTGAACCTTGGCGGTATTTTTTACTGCACCTAAACCTGTGGTTACGCCACAACCCAGCAGACACACATGCTCATGATTCGCTTCAGGGTTAATTTTTGCCAAAGAGACTTCAGCGACCACGGTATATTCACTGAAAGTTGAGCAACCCATATAGTGGTAAATCGGCTGACCATTATAAGAAAAACGTGTGGTGCCATCTGGCATCAAACCCTTACCTTGAGTTGCACGAACCGCTACACAGAGGTTGGTTTTACCCGATTTACAGAATAAACATTCACCACATTCTGCAGTATACAGTGGAATAACGTGATCACCCGGTTTTACGCTGGTTACGCCTTCACCAACTTCGACCACCACACCAGCGCCTTCATGGCCCAATACTGCAGGAAACACGCCTTCAGGATCATCACCCGATAACGTAAAGGCATCGGTATGACATACACCGGTATGGCTAATTTTTACCAAAACCTCACCTGCTTTTGGCGGAGCAACATCAATTTCAACAATTTGGAGCGGTTGACCTGGACCAAATGCGACTGCAGCACGTGATTTCATGAATAATTTATCCTTTTTGGGTTCTTTAACAGATGAGCTACAGTAACCTCTTTTTATTGTCGGATTCAACCTATAACATGATGATAATATGTACTTATAACTTTATGACTTCATAACAATTATGCAGATTAGACCATCCATGCATGCTGTCATGTTTGCTGTTACAATTTTTACAATGACGGGGTGCAGTTTGCCGATGAATGAATCCAAAAAGCAGTCTCCCATTCAGGTGCATGCCGAGCACTGGTTAAACGGTTCCAATGTAGATACACAAATTAACCAGGGCCTCACCGCCTATCTTGCTTTAGATGATGCTTTTATCAGTATTGCTTCAAGGCTGCATCTGATTAATAAAGCACAATATAATATCGATTTGCAGTATTACATCTGGGAAGATGACTCGATTGGCCATCTGATGCTGGCTGAATTGCTCAAAGCCGCTGATCGTGGGGTCAAAATCCGTTTGTTGATTGATGACCAGAACGGTTCTCAACTCGATGCAACCTTAAAACAACTGGCACAGCATCCCAATTTTGAAATTAAAATCTTTAATCCTTATACCTTTAGAGCCAGAAAACTGCGCGTGTTTGATTATGTTTTTCGTTTCAAGCAAATTAATCGCCGTATGCATAACAAGCTGATTATTGCCGATGGTGCCATAGCGGTGACCGGTGGCCGCAACATTAGCCGTGAATACTTTGAAGCCAGTGAGTCTTTCCAGTTTACCGATATGGACATTTTGTTTTATGGCACTGCGGTGAAGCATGCCAACAAAGTATTTCAGGACTTTTGGAGTGATGATTTAAGTTATCCTATACCCCTGCTGTTGGGTAAAAGTCGTCCAGAACAGCTTGCCAAATTACGTCGATATTATGAGCTGACTGCCTTACAAAAAGACCAGCTAAAAAGGCGGATTGAACTGGCTGAAAAACAGATCACTGAACATCTAAAAGATCGTCCGATTAACTGGGCAAAAGCACATTTTGTCGCAGATTCACCCGATAAAATTCGCGCTCAGGCATCGGATAATCAACTGATTTACCGTCAAATAATGCAGCTTGTGGGAAAACCTGAACAGTATCTGGAGCTGGTCTCTGCCTATTTTGTCCCCACAAAAAAAGGCAGGGATTATTTAACCAGTTTAGCCCAAAACAACGTGAATGTTCGAGTGCTGACCAATTCATTCCTTGCCAATGACGTTCCTTTGGTCCATGCCTTTTATAGACAATATCGCCATGATTTACTGAAAAACGGGATAAAACTATATGAATTTAAGCCCTATATCGAACGCAATAAACGGACCTGGTATGAAGTGATGACAGGTAATGTCATTCCAGCTAAGGGGAAAAATGCCTCCAGTTTGCATGCCAAGTTTTTGGATATAGATGGCATGGTGTTTATTGGTTCTGCCAATTTTGATCCTCGTTCCGCCAATTTAAATAGCGAAGTAGGACTGATGGTCGAATCCACTATCTTACAACAACAAATTTCCGACTCTTTAGATAAATACTTACCGCTTATTGCCTATGAATTGAAACTTAATCCACAAGGTGAAGTGATTTGGATAGAGCATCATAAAGATGGAACTCGCACAGAGTATTCACATGATCCCCAATCGACCAGATTTCAGCGTTTTAGCATGCAAGCGGTGTCATACTTCCCCATTGAATGGATGATGTAATGACAAATTAATTACATTAAAACACACACAGGCCTTGTCTTTCTAAATCATCGAGTACTGGAAGATCAGCACGAGATCATATTGTGCTCATGAATCAACACAACCCGCCTTAATAAAAGCTGCAAGTCTATAATCTGGCTTGTCTCATCTATCAGACTGGGCACTTCCCTAATGAATATTTCTGCAAAGACTTATAAGAAATTAAATGTTACTTATATATATTTTAGATCAATCAGCACAATGATTTTACTCGTTTCTTAATTTGATTTAACATGCCATTTTTCGAGTTTTTAACTCAACTTTCTCCCAATCGTGATCTTCTGCAATGCAATTTTTTGATTTAAGCCGTCAATTTAATTTAAGTGATATTTTAACACCCTATAAAACACTGGATGATTTAGGTGCTCAGGGCTGGTTTTTAGCAAAAGTTCGTGTGGAGCACGATTGTCAGTCCGACTCCGAAATGATTGAAGGTCAGGCTGTTTTAAAATCCAATCAAAATGTGCAGCTGGAACTGGAATGGCTGATTCAGGATACCGGTTTTGAACTACAAGTCCTGTTTAAAGGCATTGAAACCGCAGCGAGTGAAGAAACTCTGGTGATGGTCAAAGGCGCAAAAATTATAGATGCCAATCAGCAGGTGATTTCTGCTCAGGCCTTAAGCCTGTGGATTGACGGAACCCTGCTGCCAATGTTGCCGAATATCCGTAAAGAGATTAAATCCCGTTTAAATTTATGGGACTATGTCCAATATGATGGATAACTTTTCTGGCCTACTCTGAATCACTTAAATTCCTTTTTAAATCTATTTATCATTTGAAAAGTTTTCGATGACATTCGTAAAGATATCAAAAACTTTTTCCAGCACAGCCTAAAATGGACGAAATACATTCAGCATCCTTGGATGCGTTTAATTAACTCTTAATTTATTTAACTTACTTATAGTAAGCCTATTTCTTTAAATAACTGAGTGTAGGCTTCGGCCTTTTTCTCCAAAGTAAGTGGATAGGCACGGGATGAAGATGGCATCCGGTATAAAGTCAATTCACGTTCCGCAAAGTAGGTTTTTGAGGCATGACCAATTAACGGTTTTTCAGTATGTTCTGGCATTGAAAGCATCAAGGTATCGGTTGCTTTATCTCCGGTGGTCATGATGCTATTACACTCAGGAATCTGCTGTAGCAGCTTGTTTAAATCAGTTGCTTGAGCAATGTGCAGAAATTTATCCGAAGCATTGCCTTTTAAACGGATAATTTGGTACGCCGTATCAAAAATTGCGATGCCTTTTTCCATTAAAAAATCACGGATCTGCTGTTCCTTGAAGTTTTTATTGGCAATATCTAAAAAGTGTTCTTTATTGTCAAAGAATGCCAAACCAAAAATTTTCCACATGTCATTTTGATAATTTGGATAATAAAACTCCATTTTCCAGCGGACTTTAGGTGGTGGAAAGCTACCCATCATCAGCAATCTAGCATTTGGGGGTAAAAAAGGTTCTAGTGGATGGGTTTCAATATTTGGTTCGGTGCTCATAACAGTCTATTTATCCGTATTCAGTTTAATTTAAAACATTTGACGGATTTTATCTGCTACCTGTTTGCCCCAAAGTGTATAAATTTCCTTGCTGGGATGAAAACCATCCTTTGCCATTTCCAGATTGAGGCTTTTAAAATGTTGCAAATCATATTCAATCCATTGCATATTGCCGTTCTGCCGAACAAATTTGGCAAGATTTTTATTCATGCCTTTGGCATATTGTCCAAATAACCAGGCCAGTGGATGAGGTAATGCAGGAAACATGTTCATCGGTGGCACGCCAGATGCAATAATTAATTCAGGCGTGAATTTCTGGTTGATTTCCGCATACAGTTGTTGCTGCTTTTTAATCCAGTCTTTAGGTGAGTTCAGTTTGGTAATGTCATTTACACCGACTGAGGTAATCACCACATCGAAGTGTTGATTGGGCATATTCTTTACCGTCTGAATCACTTGTCCGCTGGTATGACCAGTGGTAGCTTCAAGTTGATAACTGATTTCATAGCCATCTTTTAACTGCTTCAGCACTGCACCGAGTAAAGCATCTTCCTGAGTTGCAACACCAACTCCAGCCGCAGCCGAATCTCCTAAAATTAAAATAGACAGCATTTTTCCAGTTCCAACTGTCCCCTGACGTTGTCCTTCTGGTTCTGCTAAACGTAGAGTATTTTTCTTAACGGCATTGCCTTGAATAATCAAGGATGGAATCAGAACGATGGTTGAAATTTTTAACAGCATACAAGATAAAATTCACGATGATATCTGTATCAATATAGAAGTTTACGGGATGAGAAACATTGACTTAAATTACAATAAGTTTCATCTAATTAAATAGTGAATGTGCTACATCAGGTCAGTAATAATCTAGGGTTGAGGGTGGTCGATATCTGCTGAATCTGCTGATGATGTTATTTTTTATCGAGCTTAGTTTTACAATGTTTTCCAGCGTATAAAAAAAGCCCATTGAATGAGCTTTTTAGAATCCTAAAATTAACCCAACTTATTGACCAGTTTCAGTGGCAATACTTTCATGGCCAAGCCTAAAGGTAACCAGGGCCACTGTGGTACATAAGCTTTAACTGGTGCTTTTTCAATGGCCTTGACCAGTAAATGTGAACCGGTTTTTTCAT
The DNA here is from genome assembly GCF_044130295.1 of Acinetobacter uliginosus. NCBI lineage: Bacteria > Pseudomonadati > Pseudomonadota > Gammaproteobacteria > Moraxellales > Moraxellaceae > Acinetobacter > Acinetobacter uliginosus. The sequence goes on from NZ_JBIQOC010000043.1 coordinate 5,649, forward strand.
CTACTTCAAAAGGCAATTTTTTCGCACCTTCATTCAGTTCTGTACGGATATAACCCGGGAAAATGGTAGTGACTTTAATCGGAGTATCAATCAGCTCAGCACGGATGCCTTCAGCCAAATGCGCAACTCCTGCCTTACTGGCTCCATACGCGGTTAAATGTTTCGGCATGCCGCGCATCGCACTCATGGATGAAATCATCACCAGATGACCTGCATTTTGCGCACGGAAAATTTCCACCGCGGCTTCACATTGCGCCAAGGCTGAAATGAAGTTGGTTTCTACTGTTGCCTTGTTAATTTCAAAATTACCTTTACCAATCCGGCGACCTTCACCCACACCGGCATTGACAATAATACGGTCGATTGAGCCAAATTCCTGCTTAAACGCACGGAACACTTCAAACACCTGATCGTAATGGGTCACATCTAAGGTTTTTGCAATGACTTTTACGCCGTACTTGCTTTCGAGATCTTGCTTTAATGTTTCCAGACGCTCCAGACGACGCGCACAGATGGCAAGGTTATAACCCTTTTGTGCAAATTCGCGTGCCATACCTGCACCAATCCCTGAACTTGCGCCGGTAATTAAAATTGTTTTTGCCATGTTTTTTCCTTTGCTATTTTTTTAATCAGATCCAGGTCAGTAATTTGGAATCTTCGGCCTTAATAAAATGATGTTCGTTCAAGCTCAGTAATTGCGGTTCATTTCCCACCAGACGCAATGTGGTCATGCTGGTATTGGCGATTGCCCAGTTTAAGGCAAAAGTCCGATTGGCATTGAGTTCGAGTAATTTTCCTGCAGCCACGGAAATCACCCCACCAGAAGTAAACACCACGGCATAACGCGGTTTGGTTTTAGCCAGTTCATCGCATAAATTTTGCAATGCGGTTTCTACCCGGTTTTTAAAATGCGGCCAGGATTCATCATATTCATGATGATAGTCACCACCTGTCCAGCGCTCGATTGCCCCTTCAAAAATTTTAGCCAAATAAGCACGCGGATTATCTTCCTTGGAGACATCCTGTTTTAAAAGATGTGGCTCGTTAAAACGTGGCTCGTACTTGGCAAAAACCTGCTGGTGATTGAACTCATTCCATGCACTGTCGATCTGAATTTCAGCTTCAGGAAAACATTGTTCTAAAGCAAGATTGGCCGTCTGTTGATGCCGCTGCATCGAACCTGACACCACATAAGGTGCCTCTTTTAGAATCTGGTCAAAGTATTGCCCTAATAATTTCGCCTGTAATTCACCGTTGGGAGAAAGTTGGTCATAACTTTCAGCCCCAAAAGAGGCTTGCCCGTGACGAATCAGATAAATTGTGGTCATGTTGGCATCAATTCCTTAAATTTCGCGATATATTTTTGTGCCAGTTCATTGGCCTCAAGTTTTTGTAGGCCAATTAATTTAAGCGCACGAATATGCAAGGCATGGATCACAACCCAGAAATCCTTAAAGGCTGGATTATTGGTTTGTTTGTGGTAGTAGCGGTAATAGATTTGTTGTGCAATTACGGCTAAACGGAAAATGCCGAACACTTCATAAAAGGTCCAGTTCTCTGTTTGCAAGCCAGTTTTTTGCAAATAATAATCCACCACTTCCTGACGCGTGAACATACCTTTTAAATTGGTGGGCTGACGACGCGTGGCTTTAAAAATTTGATTGTCTCTTTCTTCAACCCAATACGCGAGGGCTGAACCCAAATCCATTAAAGGATCGCCGAGGGTTGCCATTTCCCAGTCTAGAACGCCAATCACTTGTGTCGGATGCTTCGGATCTAAAATTACATTATCAAAACGCCAGTCATTATGAATGACACAGGTTTTTGAATCGGCAGGGATATTGTCTTTTAGCCAGTTTCGGACATATTTAAAAGACGGTACATTTAGGGTTTTGGCTTTTTCATAGCGGGCATCCCAGCCTTCTACCTGACGACGACAATAGCCTTCGCCCTTGCCGAGCTTTTCCAGTTCTGTACCCTGATAAGGAACTTGATGCAACTCAATCAATTTATCAATGACATTGATGCACAATTCACGGACCTGAGCTTCATTAAAGTTGAGCTCTTTGGGTAAATTAGCACGTGGAATAATGCCTTCCACACGTTGCATGACATAGAAATCACAGCCAATCACCGATTCATCCTGACAGAGCGCCACCATTTCAGGCAGTACAGGATAGAATGGTGCCAAATTTTTTTGCACATTGTATTCACGTGCCATGTCGTGCGCAGATTTGGCTTTGGTTCCTTTTGGAGGACGGCGTAAAATCAAGTCTGTATTGTCGTATTTCAAACGATAAGTCCAGTTGGACGCTCCACCTGAATATTGTGTAACTTCGGCTTGACCCTGTAAATCAGTTCCTTGTGCTTTGAGCCAATTCTCAACAGCAATGACATCTAGCTCTTCGCCTTGACGAACCTTCCCACCTACATCAATCACTGACATTGTTATTTCCCTAAATCATCAATGTTATAACACTTCATCGCTTACTTATTTATACCCGTTTAATTTCTCATAAACAGCAAAATTTTCAGGCAAGTGATAAGCAGCCTCAACTATTTATGTAATTAATCTTTTTTCCGACCTGAACTGTAACCGCGTTTTGCCAGTTCAAGTTTAGCAATCATGCCTTTATGCACTTCATCTGGGCCATCGGCCAAACGTAAGCTTCGAGCCTGAGCAAAGAATCCTGTTAGAGGTGTATCACGAGAAACACCTGCACCACCGTGTATCTGTATGGCCATATCTACCACTTTTTCCAGTACGCTTGGTGCAACCACTTTAATTGCTGAGATTTCAGTCAATGCTGCCATATTACCTAAAGTATCCATTTTGTAAGCAGCATAAAGTGTAAGTAATCGTGCCTGGTCAATGGCTACCCGTGCTTCTGCAACACGTTCCAGATTGCCACCCAGCTTTAAAATTTCTTTGCCAAAAGCAGTACGACTCATACCACGATCAATCATCAACTCTAAAGATTTTTCTGCTGCACCGATACAACGCATACAATGATGAATACGACCTGGCCCTAAACGGCCTTGCGCAATTTCAAAACCCTGACCTGCACCACCAATAAAATTGGCCACTGGTACACGGACATTGTTAAAGCTAATTTCGCCGTGTCCATGCGGTGCATCATAATCCCCAAATACAGGCAGCATGCGTTCAATTGTTACGCCCGCAGTATCTACAGGAACCAAAACCATGGAATGTTGATGATGACGGTCTTTGCTTTCATCAGGCGTATGCGCCATAAAAATGATGATTTTTGCATTGGGATCGCCCAAACCTGACGACCACCATTTGCGACCGTTTAACACAATTTCCTCACCGTCGATCACCGCCGTAGCCTGCATATTGGTGGCATCAGAAGATGCCACAGCAGGTTCAGTCATACAAAATACGGAACGAATTTTGCCTTCCAATAATGGTATGAGCCATTGCTGTTTTTGTTCTTCAGAACCATAGCGCCACAACACCTCCATATTGCCACTGTCTGGTGCATTACAGTTAAAGACCGTTGGTGCAAGCAAGCTACGACCGGAAAGTTCGGCAATGTGTGCATATTCCTGAACTGATAAGCCTTGCCCCAATTCTGGACATGGCAAAAACATATTCCAAAGACCCACTGCCTTGGCCTTATTTTTTAATATTTCAAGTTGAGTGGGCCATTGCCATGTTGTCCAGTCTCCCCCTTGATTGAGCTCATGGACATCATTCCAAAACTCGGTTTCAACCGGTTCAATTTCTTCCTTAATGAACGTTTTTGTTCTTTCAATATAATCTTGTGCACGTGTTGATAACTCAAACATGGCCAATTCCCTCAAAATATATATTATCTGATCTTTACAACAACATAACCCGAAAACTATTATGAATAAAATGATTTAATTCAATATAACACTATGAACAGTATTCATAATAAAGCCGCGATTGATCTGAGTGTTTTTCATCGCATAGACATTAACTTATATCCGTTATTTATTGCAGTTTATGAACAAAAAAGCATTTCCAGGGCTGCACAGATTTTGTGTATCAGCCAATCTGCTGCCAGCCATGCCTTACAGCGTTTAAGACAACATTTACAGGATGATTTATTTGCACGTGCCGGCAATAAAATGTTGCCTACTTCATTTGCCGAGGAAATTTATCCCATCATTAAAAATGCACTGTTCGCTATTCAAAACATTTCAATGCAAAAGCAGCATTTTGAACCCCGTATGGTGCAAAGCTTAAGAATTGCGGTGCATGATGAAATAGAACCAATGATTTTTCCTAAACTGGTTCAGCATTTTCAGGGCTTAAATCTAGAGATTCAATTTTTCAGTAGCAAATTAGACCGTAAAACGCTTGTCACAGACCTCGCCACCCAGCAAATAGACTTTGTCATTGATCTGGAACAAAACTTCGGTGAGAAAATTCAATTTCAGAAACTGGTACAAGATCAATTTGTGGTATGTACACAGCAACCTGAAATGACAGAACAGCTTTATCTCGCTGCTCCACATATTGGAGTTTCATCACGCCGAACTGGAGTTTTGGTTGAAGATATATATTTAAACCGCAAACAACTGTCGCGACAGATTTTTTTACGTTGCCAACATTACTCAACGGCTTTACAGATTTTGCTACAAAACCATCAATCCGTTTTAACTATTCCTCAAAATTTGCTTAGTCATTTACAACTTTCTACTACATTAAATATTTTTACAGTGCCTGTGGACTTGCCGCTAATTACTTTGGGAATGTATTGGCATAAAGATTTGGAAGATAATTCGCGTCATCAATTTTTGCGCAGCGAAATAATTAAAATTTTTACTTAGGCTATTTTAATAGATCTATTATTTGCTTAGGCTATTTTAAGTATTTGTTATGGATCTGAATGATTTTTTATGCAGATATCACCTTTTACTGAATAAATAACCGAAATGCTGAACTGGCAAGGCTTTTAATGCTATTTGACTATTTCTCAAGCCATTATTTTTGAGAATTTCCATTAATATAGCAGCTCATTTTTTATCTTTTTATTGTTGAATCTGGACTGGTATTTTCAAGTCAAATTCCACAAATTTTATCTATGCTGGCAAATCTCTCCCCTGTTTGGCTCATTATCTTGGGCATGCTGCTTTGTGCAGTGCTGTTTTTTATCTTCCGCAAAATTCACGTTTTCCTTACCGATGTATTTAAACCGTTTAAAAAAGGAAAAAAATACTGGTGCAAAGTCATTGCGGTGAGTGATGGCGATACCATCACCTGTACGCGCTATAACTTGCGTCGCTCAGAAACCAAACTGCGTTTTGCCTATATTGATGCTCCCGAATCAACACAAACCTATGGCAAAGAATCTCAGCGTCTGGTTAAAAAAATGGTGTATTACAAACTGGTTCGTGTCGAGATTACCGATGTCGATTGCTATGGGCGCTGCGTTGGCGTCATTTACCGTTTTAGACGAAATATAAATCAGGAACTGGTCAAACGCGGCGCGGCATGGGTGTATGAGGAATATATTAAAAACCCGACGCAAAAACAGAAATGGTTAGCTCTACAACTTCAGGCCAAGAAGCAGAAAAAAGGCTTATGGAAAAATTCGCATCCGGTACGCCCTAGTGTTTATCGTAAGCGAAATAAATAGAATTCTAGAATAGACAAATAATCATCTTCAAATATAGATTTGAGTTTGATTTCATTGATTACGCTGGTGGGTTAAAAAATAAAGTGGCTTGTTTAAAACAAACCACTTTAAAATTTATTATCAACAATTAAAGATAATAAGCCAGTTGAACAAGTAGCCGGAATGCCCCGGCCATCAATGCTAAAGCAAAAAATCCGCCTAGCAACAACACAATAAACCACTGCATCTGTGAAAGTTTCATATTTACTCCTTAATGATAGCCTTCATCACCAATGCGGACTTTGTCGCGGAACACCCAGTAAGACAAACCGGTATAAATAATTTTGAAATGTAACTTATTACTGAGAATTGAAGTGCCTTAATATGATTCTGTCATTTTCAGAATAAATCATTCTTGCTCCCTGACTAATACTTGAACAATCAACTCAACAGGCGTAAAGTTATCTCAATTTAGTTACCCTAGCTAACTATTATGCCAAATCGACTTAACTTTCGTGCTTCATTACTGCGCTGTGCGCGTTTAATGAGTGATGAAATCAATACCATTTTGCTTCCACATCAGCTGAATTATTCATTGTGGCAGGTACTGTATGTCATACAGCTTAAGCAAGGCTGTACCTCTATTGACATTGCTGAATACCTGAATGTTTCCAAACCTTCGATTGCAAAACGTATTCATGCATTAATACAACTAGAGGTTTTGGATCAGGTCGACACTGATGATAAACGGCAAAAGAAACTGATTCTAAGCATTAAAGGTCAACAACTTTTTTCCGCGTGCTCTGAAAAACTGGACCTGTTTGAACAACGACTGTTATTGCCCTTAGATCAAGCTGCGCAAAATAGTACGCTAAATACCCTGCATCAACTTATGGAGCATCTGCAAGAGATGAAAGGTAGCCAGTCATGAGTGAACATACGCCCTTATGGACAAGAAATTTTATTCTTGTCAGTGCCATTAACTTTCAGCTGGTCCTGACCTTTTATCTGCTGGTGGTGGTCATTGTCGGCTACGCAGTTGCTGAAATGGATGCAACCACGGCTCAGGCCGGTCTGATTTCCGGTTTGTTCATTGTCGGTACCCTGATTGGTCGTTTATTTGTTGGTCAGTTTCTGGAACGTTTTGGCCGCAAAACCACCATGATTGTGGGTTTAATTGGATTTTTGATTTTTTCAGGATTCTATTTTATTCCGATGAATGTCACTGCCTTGCTGAGTGTTCGTTTCATGCATGGTTTTATGATGGGTATGGCATCGACTGTATTGGGTACCATCATCGCGCAGATTTTACCGCCGACCCGTCGCGGTGAAGGGATTGGTTACTACAGTATGAGCAGTACATTGGGTACTGCGATTGGCCCGTTTCTGGCCATCTGGATGATGTTGCACGTCGGCTATACTGCGATTTTTGCCTTATCTAGCATGGTCGCTATGAGCTGTTTAATCGTGGCTTTGCTGATTGAAGTACCTAATTTGCCACAACACCCCAAAACCATTGAAACTCAAGTCAATGTGAAAAAACCGAGTTTCATTTCCCAGTTTATTGAAATGAAAGCCTTGCCGATCTCGATCATCATGTTATTGACATCGATTTGTTATTCTGGGGTTTTATCCTTTATTAATTTCTATGCCAAAGAAATTGATCTGGTTGAAACAGCTTCTTTCTTCTTCTTAATGTATGCGATTGCGATTTTATTTTCACGTCCATTTACCGGCCCACTGATGGATCGTAAAGGTGAAAATATCATTATGTATCCCGCATTTATCATTATGGCATTGGCCTTGTATCTGCTCAGTCAGGCCCATAGTCCGATGACCTTGTTACTTTGTGCAGGCTTGCTCGGTCTGGGCTATGGCAACATTCAGTCAGTTTGTCAGACTGTTGCTGTGAAAAGTACCTCGCTGGATCGTATGGGCTTTGCTACCTCGACCTTCTTCATCTTCCTCGATGCAGGACTCGGCTTTGGCCCTTATTTTATTGGTAGGGCGCTGGATTATATAAATTATGCGCAGCTGTATATGTATAGCGCGATTGCAGCTTTGATCTGTATTGGTTTCTACTATGTATTACATGGACATAAAGTGAAAAGTAAAGCCATTAAAGCTGCTTAATCATTTTCCAATACCGCCAGGAAAAATTAAAACCATTGGCTAAAATATATGAAATCCCCTTTTATAAAGGGGATTTCGAAAAATTATGAATTACTTAAATACCTTAAAACGTGTTGCATCATCTATATAAGCTTTATCTTTGGCTTCACCTTCTACTGAACCAAACACCAGCTGGGCACGCAGTTTCCAGGAGGCTGGAATTTCCCATTCAGCATGTACCTGTTCATCCACGATCGGGTTATAGTGCTGAAGTGAAGCGCCTAAACCTTCAGTATGTAAGGCGGTCCAAGTTGCGAACTGGGCAATGGCTGTTGAGTGCTCTGCCCAGATCGGGAAATTCTCTGCGTAAGACGGGAACTGCTCTTGCAGACCTTTAATCACATCCATGTCTTCAAAGAATAAAACGGTACCCACACCTGCGGCAAAACTGTCCATTTTGGCACTGGTTTTTGCTGCACTTTCTTCATCTTTGGCATAAGACTTGAGTTTTTCTTTGACAAAATTCCAAAATTTTTCGTGCTCGGCATTAAACAAAATCACGGCACGTGAAGACTGCGAATTAAAAGAGGATGGACTCTGTTTGATCGCATGTTTAATCAAATCAGTTAAATACTCTGGGCTTTGCTCTACATTTTTACCGACTGCATAAATGGTACGGCGTTTCTTAATTAAATCTAAAAACTGATTTGACATTCAATGAAATCCTGTGATATTTCTTCGCGAAAATTTGAAACAATCTACCCTCACTGTTAATAAAATGTGAAATATCTACTTTTATAACAATATTTAGGTAAATGTATTGCTGTCTTACCATATGCAATAATAATTCCAATTTCTAGTACATTTTATTGATAATTAAATCTTTAATTTTTTATATAGATGCATTTAAATAGCTTAAGTTTATCTTTTTACAGCTAAAACTGGCATAAAAAATCCCCCAATATTTGGAGGATTGTTATCGTATTTTATGCTGTTCTAAAATTTGGCATTTAACACATTTTGCGGAACTTTGTGTTTCCACAAATCACGCAGTGTGGGTAAATAGAATTTTTCACCAATTTCAACCAGTTCTGCATCAATCAGTGCATGAATTTCGTGCATAAACAGATAATCGAGTTCTACAGTTTTCAATTGATGGTTGTTTTTCGCAAACTCTTTACGCTTTTGCTGCGCAGTTTTGACTAGCTGATCGGCATAGTTTTTATTTTTAAATTGAGAAATCGCATTTAAACGTAATTCAATCACGCCCCAGCCGCTGAGTAATAATTTGAACAATTCAAAATCTTCAGTGGTCGATTCCCAGGTCATTTCATCCAGATTTTCATCGCCAGGCAGAACCGGAAGCAATAATTCCATCACACTCGGAAAAATCTTTTTAAAATTCAAAATAAATTTAACAGGATGCTCACCCGGATAATCCTTAAATTGAACCTTTCTCTGAACATCTGTTAAATAAACGTCAAGCATAATCAATCATCAGCAGTTAATTTCTAGGACTATTGTACGCATATATGCCCCAGATAAAAACCACTGATGATCAATTGATAGCTGTTCCAACTTTTAGATGGCTATTTCACATTAGGTGAAACCATATTTTCCGGAATTACCACGGCATCAAACTGTTCGGCAGTGACCAGGTTCAATTCGACCGCGACCTGTTTTAAGGTTTTGCCTTCCTTATATGCTGTTTTTGCCACTTTAGCAGCATTTTCATAACCAATCACCGGATTTAAAGCAGTGACTAACATCAGTGAATTATGCAGGAAATGATCAATTTTTTCGCGGTTGGGCTCAATGCCAACGGCACAATGATCATTAAAGCTGTTACATGCATCGCCCAACAGTTGAATCGATTGCAACAGGTTAAATGCAATGACCGGCATAAACACATTCAGCTCGAAGTTGCCCGAAGCTCCGGCGACATTAATAGTCGTATCATTCCCCAGCACCTGTGCCACCACCATGGTCATGGCTTCACTTTGGGTTGGATTGACCTTGCCGGGCATAATGCTTGAACCTGGCTCATTTTCAGGAATACGGATTTCACCAAAACCGCAGCGCGGACCACTGGCCAACCAGCGAATATCATTGGCAATTTTATTTAAACTCACTGCCAACGTCTTTAAAGCCCCAGAGGCAAATACCGCAGCATCACGCGCAGCTAAAGCTTCAAATTTATTCGGAGCCGTTACAAATGGCAAACCGGTTAAATTAGCTAACTGTGCTGCAGCTTTTACTGCATACTCCGGATGTGCATTTAAACCTGTTCCAACTGCTGTGCCCCCCAAAGGCAATTCATATAAACCCAGTAAGGCATAATGCAAACGTTTTAAGGCATGATCCAGTTGTGACACATAGCCACTAAATTCTTGCCCGAGCGTTAAGGGTGTTGCATCCTGTAAATGGGTACGGCCAATTTTGACAATGTCGGAAAATTCTTGCGATTTAGCCTCTAGAGTATCGCGTAAACGTTGTACGGCAGGAATCAGCAATTCATAGATTTGCAGGCTTGCAGCCACATGGATGGCTGTCGGAAAAGAATCATTGGTCGATTGTGCACGATTGACATGGTCATTGGGGTGAACCGGCTTTTGAGAACCCAAAGGATTACCCAGTCTCTGGTTGGCAATATTAGCAATGACTTCATTACAGTTCATATTACTTTGCGTACCTGAACCTGTTTGCCACACCACCAGTGGAAATTGACTATCCCACTTTCCAGAAATCACCTCTTCTGCAGCATTGACAATATAATGTGACAATTCATGAGGAATTTGACCTAACTCGGCATTGGTCATGGCGGCCGCTTTTTTGACCAAGCCCATCGCCCGAATCATCGGTCGGGGTAAACGTTCTTGACCAATCTTAAAGTTTTGCAAACTACGCTGTGTCTGCGCACCCCACATTGCTTCACTTGGAACTTCTACCTCGCCCATAGTGTCATGTTCAATACGTGTTTGCATTCTCCACCTCATATCGATGTCGTTTTATGATTTAAACCAATTCAATAGTTTTGACATATTTACTGATCTTAATCAAACATATTATAATTGTAAATGATTATTATTTACATTATTCACTTTGTTTCTCAGCTGCTTTAATTTCCCTTCAGTGTTTGTTGATAAAAACGCCAGGCATCTTCAATAATTTGGGTAATGCTGCGCTTAGGTTGCCATTTTAAAATTTCATGGGCTTTGCCTGAGGTCGCCCCCACCTGATCCAATTCAGCATAAGTATAAAACGGCACATCCATGGTTTTGATTTCAGTCTGGGTGACTTTTGAAACTTCACTGAGCAAGGCTCGAATGGACATATTTTGTCCTGCAATATTAAAGGCATCACAGGTATAAGGCTGAGTCCTTAACCATTGTAGAGTCGCTAAAATGGCATCACAGCAATCCAATACATGCAAAAAGCTGCGCTCAACGGTACGGTCCAGGGTTTGGGCTTGCTGTCGCAGTTCAATATAATCACGTTTTTTCGCTGCAACCTGTAAAGCCAGTGGAATAATATTTTTCGGCAATGGCGCCACAAATTCTCCAAGCACGCCATGTTCAAAAGCACCGGCAATGTTGCATAGTCTTAAAATGGCAATTTTCCATTCGTTGTCGGTCAGTGCGGTATCACGGATAATTTCTTCCGTCATCTGCTGCGATTTGATATAGGGATTGGGGTAGGAATAATTAAATGGCGTATCTTCGCTCAGAATTAAGCTGGACTGACCATAGACTGCCAGACTGGATAAGTGAATTAAGGTTCGAATGCCTGTACGCTGCATAGATCGCAGCAAACTCATAATACAACTGACATTATCGTTATAATATTCCAACGGTTTAAGCGCAGATTCTTCTATCGATTTAAAACCAGCGGTGTGAATGACGGCTTCTACAGAATATTGTTCAAAAACTTTGTTTAAGGCGGGTGTATTTCGGATGTCAATTTTGACAAAAGGCACATACATGCCGGAAATGTATTCAAGTCGTTCTAAGGTTTGTAAAGTTGCATTGGATAAATTATCAACAATGATGACTTCTTGTCCATGAGCCATCAGGCTTAACGCAATATGTGAGCCTATAAAGCCTAAACCACCCGTCACTAAAATCATTGTATAGATACTCCTTATAATAATCAGTACCTTGCAACTTATTGGTGTAATCTTGGTGTTTACAACAACTTATCCACAGATATTAAAAGCAAAAAACCGACTCAAAATTCTCTTGAGTCGGCTAATCTGCAAGAGCACTATCACACCATCTTAAAGATTTGGAATATTGCATGTGTTGCAGTTATGGCTATGAACTGTATATTGTTTATGAAAAAAATAAAAAACTTATTCAATGAATGGTAAAACTCATCAAGAGGAATAAAAATGAAACCATGGGAATACTTTTACATAGAACACACGATAAGACATGATCCTAGCCAAACAACTAGACACACATAGCCATCTTTGTTGTTTTTTATTGTGAAGTATATGCACCATCGACCACATACTGACTGCCAGTCACAAATGAAGCATCATCAGAAAGCAGAAAGGCAACGACCTGAGCAACTTCTTCCGGATTGGGACTGTTCTAAATTTTGTGTAAGTACTTAATTTTCATTTATCCTTCAGAGGATAATTACAAAAGGTACTTCACATGGATGAAGCAACAATCAAAAGTATGGCTGCCGAATTGGCTAAAGGTCTAAAAACACCAGAAGACTTAAACCAAATGACAGCAGTCTTTAAAAAATTCATGATTGAAACTGCACTCAATACTGAACTTTCAGACCATCTGGGTTATGAAAAGCATCAGCCCAAGAAAGGCTCAAATAGCCGTAATGGTTTTAGCTCCAAAACAGTTCTAACACAAGATGGGCAGCTTGCTTTAGATATCCCTCGTGATCGTGACGGCTCTTTTGAACCACAGATTATTAAGAAGCATCAAACGCGCATTACTAGCATGGATGATCAAATTCTTTCGCTATATGCGAAAGGAATGACAAATAGAGAAATTGTTGCTTTCTTTAAAGAAATGTACGATGCCGATGTATCTGCCTCCCTTATTAGTAAGGTGACGGATGCTGTCATTGAACAAGTGACAGAATGGCAAAATAGAACACTCGATAGTCTTTATCCTGTTGTCTATTTAGATTGCATTGTTGTTAAGGTTCGTCAGCATTCAACAGTAATCAATAAATCAGTTTATTTAGCATTAGGCATTAACCTGGATGGCCAAAAAGAACTTCTTGGCATGTGGCTTGCTCAAACAGAAGGTTCCAAATTCTGGCTGTCAGTCATGACAGAGCTTAAAAACCGAGGAGTGCAAGATATTCTTGTTGCCTGTCTTGCGAAGCAGCGCTTCTCAGGGCTAAAAGGCTTTCCTGATGCGATAGCCTCTGTCTATCCTCATACTGACATCCAGCTGTGTATCGTGCATGTTGTACGCAATAGCCTGAGATTTGTGAGCTGGAAGGACTACAAAGCTGTAACAGCAGGATTGAAGGCGATCTATCAGGCAAGTACAGAGGAAAATGCTTTAAAGTCCCTAGATATCTTCTGCGATCAATGGAATCACCAGTATCCAAAAATTGGAGAATCCTGGCGGGCAAATTGGGAAAATATCCGAACGATCTTTAGCTATCCTGCTGAAATACGTCATGCGATTTATACAACAAATGCAATTGAATCATTGAATAGCGTGATTCGCCATTCAACTAAGAAGAGAAAGATCTTCTCTTCTGATGATTCAGTGAAAAAGGTCATTTATTTAGCAACTTCAAATGCTGCTAAAAAATGGACCATGCCAATTCAAAATTGGCGTTTAGCGATGAATTGGTTTACGATTCAGTTCGATGATCGATTAAAAGATCATTTATAAAAAATGGAACTTACACAAAATAATTTACAGGCTCTCCGGATTGCCTGCTCGACCAATCGGATGTAATTTCACCATCTCTCCCTCATCAATTTCAGCACTTAAAGGCGTTTTAATATAACCTGGATGTACCGAATTAATGCGAATACCTTGATCCGCATATTCCAATGCCGCTGCTTTTGTTAATCCGGTAATAGCATGCTTTGCAGCCACATAACCAGGAATATTTTTAAACCCGATTAAGCCTGCAATTGAAGAGGTATTAACAATCGCTCCACCTCCAGCAGCCAATATTGCAGGAATCTCATAGCGCATGCTATAAAATACCCCATTTAGATTAACATCAAGCACACGATGCCACCCATCAATGCTCAATTCTGCAGTTGGGTTAAGTTCCCCCAGAATTCCCGCATTATTAAATGCTAAATGCAGTGCACCATATGTACTAACAGCAAATTCAACCACTGCTTTCATATCTTCAGGCTCAGCTATATTGGCTTTATTTGCTACAGCTTTCCCACCTAAAGATATGATCTCATTAGCAACTTTATGAACAGTTTCCATGTTAATATCTGAAACCACCACACTTGCGCCCTGTTGGGCCAAAAGCATAGCGGTACTTTTGCCAATACCAGAACCAGCTCCAGTAACTAAGACCACTTTATTATTGAATTTATTTGACATAATTTTTTCCATTTCTAATTTTAAGCGTAAGTCGCAAGACTTTGTAATGTTCAGCATCTCAATTCTTTGTTGAGACTGGGTCTATAATACTATTCTGCATGAGTTCAACATATTTTTATGTATATTGATCTAACTAAAGTCATACAGCACATTCTCTATATTGAACTAAAAATGAGTTTGTTTAACGCCAGCATACTTTTTGAAACACCACCCAAAATTCTATACGCCTAGTTGTTAAACAAGCTTAAATAAAATAGTAATATATTAAGCATACTTTAATGATCAAATACTACGGATAGTATTTGATCGCACAGACCCACTTCGGTGGGTTTCTTATTTCTGAAATAAACTTTCGCTATTTTATAGGCAAGGTCGGATTCGAAGGTAAGACCTGTAATAACTAAGTAGCACTAATTCCCAAAACCCATCCCTGTGATGGGTTTCTTTTGCCTATTCTTGCTTATAATTTATTTACAAATAAAAATAATCACTTGAGAATTATATCAGAGCTTCTTCCAAGTCATGATGCTAGTTACATTGGCACTTTTAGCTTTACCATTGACTTTCATTTGGTCTCCAGCAGCATTTAAACTGGCATCAATATCATATACACGTCCATCCTGCGTATTAATCCAAATACCCTTGTTAAATTGTTTATTGCTAGTATCAGCAACCAGACCTTTAAGAGCTTCCATTCCAAAAATTGGCTGATTCTTCAGTTCACCTTGGCATTTGCTACATACTTCAGAATTTGCAACACCAGGTAAAGATCGATTTTTAGTAATGACAGCACTGTACTGTTGTGTTTTAGAATTCTTGCGAATCACGATGTCTGAAACATAATAACCAGTACGATCATCAATAACTTTCCAAGTGCCAATTAACGGATCGAATGGCATAGCGGCTAATGGATTGATTAGCCCAAAAAATAATGCAGTAGCAGCAAAAAATTTACGGTTCATAAAAAGTATTTACAATTCAAAGAAATAAATAAGCACGGCTGTGCTCAAAATTGGCGAGAGTATAACAATTATTTTTCTATTAAGACATTAATTTCATTAGATTTAAATATATATCTGCTAGCTATTCCCAAAATTAATCAAAGATTAAAATCAAGATATCATCATTTTTACAACGTTCACTTACCTTACTATCAAGCCAAAATCAAAGAAAACCATGACATGTAATAATGAAGTAACGCTACCCAACCCATCCCAGTGATGGGTTTTCTTTTGAAAAGGCCAGCATTGGTGTAGATCTGGTTCAAATTACTTTTTATTTTACCAATAATATGAAAAAAGGAAGGGAATATAGGGAATTTCATGCAGATAAAAAAATAGGTTTTATGATTTTTAACTTTAACAAACCCAATTAAATCATTGTTTTTAAATAATTATTTTTGAAATAATTTTAACATTAAGTTCTGAATTCTTTAGATACCACCTAAAATCATTGTATACTACCCTTTTCTTATGAAGTTTGGATGCATCAATATTGGATTGGGCATTCTTCAAGTGAATTTCGATGAGTACCTTATTACTAATTACCTCCGCTCCAACCTCGATCTATGCCTGGCATGCCTTGGGTCTTGCTCAGGCCTTGCACGCTAAAAACCAGCCATTTCGCGTGTTCTTCTATCAGGACGGTGTTGCTGTAGCAAATGCCTTGCAATGGGTTCCGGATGATCAGCGTAACTTGACCGAAGAATGGCAGAAACTGGCGATTCGCTTACCGGTATGCGTGAGTGCTGCGTTGGCGCGTGGTATTAGCGATGAAGAAAATGCCAAACGACATCAAATTAGCCAACACAATCTTGCGCAAGGCTTTGAACTGGTTGGTCTGGGTGAACTTGCCGATGCAGTACAGTCAACACAACGTCTGATTCAATTCTAAGACGATATTTTTTTGGTATTTGTTGCTTTTAAAAGGTAAATTGTGTGAAATCTGTACTCGTTATTCTGACCCAAGCCAATCTGGCCAATCTGCAGGTGCATGAAAGCCTGTCTGCCACGATGGTACTGGCAACTTTTGGCTGTGAAGTGAAAGTTTTACTGCAAGATGCAGCCTTAAGTTTACTCAATGCCGAACTGCCATTTGATCAGCTTAAACATGCCTTTAAAGTGGCATCCAATATGGTCGATAGCTTTGAATTTTATGACCTTAGCCCGATTTTGATTGAAAACAAACATCAACATTCACACTTTGTAGCCAATGCTCAACAGGATATTGAATTTGTTGAGTTAAATCCTGATTTCATTCAAAGTTTTGATTTTGTATTGTACTGGTAAAGTTGAAGAGTAAACTGATTATGTCGAATAAAAGCTTATATTTGGTGCAAAGTACTTTTTCAGCAACCCCGAATGTTTTGAGCAAATTGCAACAGGTTTATAGCCCTGAAGATACGGTTGTGATGATGGGGGAATCGGTCCTGCAACTACAGCATCCATTTCTGCAACCATTGGACAAGGTGTATGTACTGGACACCGATGCGGAAATCCTGGCGGGACAAACAACCAAAAATTTACAGCTGATTTCTTATGCAGAATTTGCAGATATTTGCCTCAACTATACCCGCTGTATTCGCTTGAACTAATTTGAGATTTATGATGAATTTAGAACTCGATCAAGATGGTCACTTAATCGATTACACCATTTGGAATGAAACGGTGGCTCAAGAGTTGGCAAACTCTATGGAGCTACAACTTACAGCGTGGCATTTTGAAGTTTTGCATGCAGTACGCCAGTTCTATCAACAGTTTGGACATTCACCGGCAACACGCCCACTGATCAAATTCCTGATGAAAACCGTCAGTGCCGATATCAATAATGCCGTCTTGCAAGAGCAATTTAAGACCGGTCTGGTAGCACGTCATTTAAGCCGTCTGGCAGGCATTCCTAAACCGCCGAATTGTCTATAAATCCTGAAGGAAAAGATTTAGGATGATATTTTGTGCTGTTCCCGATAGTCGTATTCATCTCACGTCAGTTCAACTTTAACCTGCCTGGCATGCAGCGTTTCATGACACTCAGAACATACCCGTCACGGGATCACTTTATGACCACATCTTTTATACATATATTGCATCGGCTGTCCTAAATCTTCATTCATCCATTGATCTGCCCAATGTGCCATAGACATTAAAAAGGGATTCAGTCTGCATCCAAACCCTGTTTTTTACAGTCGACTGCCAACCAAGTTTTTTTAAAAGTGAATTTTATCCCGATTTTCCTCAATAATTTTTAACCATGCCCGTGTTGCAGGGTTCATGGCAACGGTGGTATTCCAGGCCATGCTCAGCGTCCAGTTCAGATGCGGGCTTTCCAGCAGGCTGATGTTAAATTTCTCCTGATCCAGCTGTTCACAGTAAATTTTTGGTAACAAAGCAATCCCGACATCCGACTCGACCATTTTGGCAATAAAGTCCCATTGGCTACTTTTACAAACCACATGCGGTTCAAAACCGACGTAATTCGCTGCCTGAATAATCATATTGTTTAAAGTGAAGGAATCATCATAAAGCAAAAAAGACTCTTCTTTTAATTCAATCAATTTTACGGTTTGTCGATCCTTCCACTGGGTATCTTTTCGAGAAAGCAAACATAAGGGCGAATCCATAATAGGAATACCGCTCAGTACCGGTTTTAAATGTCCCAATAAAATGCCAACATCGACTTTTTTCGCCAAAATGGCATCTTCAATCGCAGCTGCACCGACTTCCAGAAAACTTAATTCGATATGTGGATATTGCTTGTGAAACTTGGCAATTAAACTACTGAGTAAAACTGAACCTAATGGCGGTAAACCTAGGGTTAATTTGCCCTGTTTGAGCTGCCGGATTTTAGCCACTGTTTCAAAAATACGTTGCTGTTGTTCCAGTATGACCAAAGCATGTTGATACACTTGTTCACCAGTATAGGTTAAGGCAACATCCCTTTTACGCCCGGCTTCTCCCTTATGAAATAAAGCCACACCAATTTCCTGTTCCAGGTGATGTATGGTCTTACTGATGGTGGGCTGGGTCACACACATCTCCTCTGCTGTTCGGGTAAAACTTTGCAATTGCACGATTTTAACGAATACGCTCAGACTCTTAATATCCACCTATCATTCCATTTATGCATAATATTTTTTTTATTATTCATAATATGAACACATGGTCAAATTTAAAATACCTGCAAGTTTTTATATTTTCTGATTATGTCTACTTCTTCACGTTCTGCTCCATCAATTTATATTACTCAGGTGGTATTACAGCTCAGTCTGCTGATCTTCATCTGGTGGATTTCCTCACTGATACAACATGCGCTCAATTTACCGGTTTCTGCCGGAGTTATTGGCCTGTTACTGGTGTTAATGGCTTTACTGAGTGGCCTGTTTAAACTGCAATGGATTAAAACAGGTTCAGATTTTATTCTCGGTGAACTGGTGTTGTTATTTATTCCCTGTGTAGTCGGCATCATTAAATATAAAGACCTGCTTTTGACCCAAGGCTGGCAACTGATTTTATCAGTCGTGATCGGCACTTTCTGTGTGATGCTGGCTACAGCCTATAGCGTATATTTCGGTTTTAAACTGGAAGCCCGTTTAAAGCATAAATCACAATCCCGACACCTGTTAGAACAGGGAAAATAATATGAACCTGACTGCGCTTATATGTTTTCTCGGGACACTCATCTGTTATGTACTGGCTAAAAAACTGCATAAAAAATATCCCTACATGCTGTTGGCACCCGGTATTTTTGTGCCTCTTATTCTGGTGATATTGATGCTGGCGTTCAATATTTCCTATGATAGCTATATGGTGGAAAATCAATGGCTGATCTGGATGTTGGGACCTGCGACCATTGCCTTTGCCATTCCGATTTATGAATATCGCAAAGTCATTACAGCACATGCCTTGTCGATTGGTTTAGGCATTGTGGTGGGCATGATTGCCGGTGTGATCAGCGCATTTTATCTGGCAAGATTATTTCATTTTGACCAGGCCACGTCTTACAGTTTAATGGCCCGTTCCATTTCTACGCCCTTTGCCATGGAACTCACTTCCCATATAGGCGGTTCGGTTGAACTGGTGATTTTATTTACCATGATTACCGGGATTGCGGGTGTAGCGATGGGAGATATGCTTCTACTGGCACTCAAACTCAATTCACGCTTTGCTCAAGGCGCGTCTTTTGGGAATGCGGCACATGGTTTTGGTACCAGTAAAGCCTTTATGCGCCATCGTGAGGAAGGTGTGGTGGCCTGTTTGACCATGGTACTTGCAGGGGTATTTATGGTGCTGCTGGGACCGGCAATTATTTCCATGGTCGTGACTTATTTATAAGTGATAATGCCCATGATACGGAAGTGATGCTGTTGAGGTGATCAGGCTGCTCACTTCCTCTTTTTAATCATGGAATGGTTAAATAAAAACTCGCTACAATAAAACTCAAAAGACTCACCGCCTCGCAAATTTCAATACTCGCCCCTACCGTATCACCGGTAATTCCCCCAATACGCTGGATAAATTTATACCTTAAATAAAGCAATGTACCTAGCATAGATAAAGCACACAGCATTCCAGCCCATCCCCAATACACTGATGTTAGTAAACTTAATACACATACAATAATGGCGGCAGTTTTCGGAATAAATTCTGCAATTGAAGTGCCTAAACCTTTTTGGCGCACATAAGGGGTGGTTAAAAATAAAAATAACGGCGCTAAACGACCCAATAGCGGAAATAAAATCAGGGCTGAATAGTATTGCTGTTCCAATAATACATACAGTGCCGACCATTTTATTAGGCATAGAATGATTAAACTCAGCACCCCTATTGGCCCACAGCTCGGGTCTTTCATAATAGCTAAGGTACGTTCAGGATCACCAAAACCACCAACCCAGGCATCAGCAGTATCAGCCAGACCATCCAGATGCAACCCGCCTGTCAGCCAAATCCACAGCACTAAAATCACACTACTTAATAAAATAACGGGGATCGCCTGTAAAAGATGGGCAAGTGCAAATAAAATCAGGCCAATAATCAGTCCAATCACAGGATAAAACAGCAAAGATTGAGCATTTTGCTGTTTGCTCGGCATCTGTTTTAATTGAACTGGAAATATCGTTAAAAACTGCAGTGCAATAAAAAATGGCGTCATGCTGATTGCTCCACATATTCAATGCTTAAATCATCATGTAGAATGAAATGATTGAATTGCCCCAGTTCAGCAGACATTTTTAAAATATTGTCCAAGGGTTGATTGAATGCCAGACATTTTAACAGTTTAATCACCCCACCATGCGTGACCACCATTGCATGTGCAAATTGATTGTGCTGCATGGAACCCTGAATTTGTTGCAGCGCATGTAAAATACGCTGCTGAAACTGCTGCATTGTTTCTGCATTGGGTGGACTAAATCGGGTTGGAGTTTCCCAGAACTGCGCCAATACATCCGGCTGCTTTTCATAGATCTCTTGCGTAGAAACAGCTTCCCAATCGCCAAAATGCATTTCCTGCAAATTTCGATCTAGAATAAGTTCAAGCTTTAAATTGCTGGCAATTTCATCTGCAAATAAAGCACAGCGCTGCAAAGGCGAACTAAACACAATATCCCAGGGGTTAGGTGAATTATTTTTTAAGAATTGATCTACCGTTTGTTGCATTTGCTGCCAGCCTGAATCCGTCAAGGCGTCATCAGTTGAACCACGCAAAGTATGACTCAGCTCGGTCTCGCCATGACGCAGCAAATCAATCCTGTACATCTTAAATCATCCTTAAATCTAGACAGATTAAACTTTTTCACCTGTCACGGCGGCTTCGGCAAAAGTTGCCATATTGTTATGCAGGCTGCATGCTAACTTGATGATTCCTAAAGCTGCCCCGGCACCACTGCCTTCGCCCAGGCGTAAATTCAGTTTCAGCAAAGGGTTGGCATTCAGTTCTTGCAATAAACGTTGATGACCGTATTCAGCAGACTGATGTCCAAACAGCATCCAGTCACGTACAGCCGGATTTAATCGTACGGCGACTAATGCAGATGCTGTGGTGATAAAACCATCAACCACCATAGGCAAACCCAGTTGTGCACAGCGAATATAAGCACCGGCCATTGCAGCCACTTCCAGTCCACCCACGGCGCACAAGGCTTTAAATGCATCATCGCCTACATATTCCTGGTGTAATGCTATCGCACGGTTAATGACATTTTTCTTATGGTTGAGCTGTTCTTCACCGATCCCTGTCCCTACACCGGTCAGTTGCTCAGCAGGCTCATTCAGCAAAAAACAGGCGACAGCAGAAGCAGAACAGGTATTGCCAATACCCATTTCCCCAGCCACATAGATTGAAGCACCCTCTGCAACTGCCTCATCTACACTTTTACGACCAAGATTTAAAGCTTCTATACATTGTGCTTCAGTCATGGCCACTTGTTTGGCAAAGTTGGCCGTACCCGGGATAATGCAATAACGTTCAACGCCTGCATATTCATAGGCATCACCGACTGAACCACAGTCAATCACTTGCAGTCTGGCATTGTATTCCTTGGCAATTACGCTAATACAGGCTCCACCGCTGGTGAAATTTTGCAGCATTTGGCGAGTTACCGCTTGCGGATAGGCTGAAATGTTTTCTTCCATCACGCCATGGTCACCGGCAAAAATGGTAATCCACGGTTTATCAATGTTCGGGCGCTGATTGTTTTGCAAACAGGCCAACTGAATTGCAACATTTTCCAGTTCAGAAAGTGAACCGGTTGGTTTGGTTAACTGTAATTGACGCTCTGCAGCCTGCAGTCGGGCTTCTGCACTTGGCGTTTTACACGCATCTAACCACCAGTTCATTATTTCTCTCCTTTTAAAATCATGGGAAAACCAGCTACACAAAAAATCACCTTATCGGCAAGCTGTCCAAGTTGCTGATGTAAGCGGCCAGATTCATCTACAAACTTGCGGCTGATCTCACCCATGGGAACAACGCCCAATCCAGTTTCATTGCTCACCAAAATGATTTGTGATTGCAAACTTGGCAGCACATCCAGTAATTTTTCACATTCTACAGCTTGCAGATTTTCATCTTCATGCATTAACAGATTAGTCATCCATAGCGTCAGGCAATCGACCAGGATCAGCTGATTTGCTGCGTCAATTTGCTGCAATCGCTCTGCCAGTGAGAAAGGCTCTTCAATCAGCTGCCAATGGGCAGGACGCTGCATTTGATGATGATAAATCCGTTCCTGCATTTCCGTATCTAAAGCTTGAGCCGTTGCAATATAACTGACTGGTAAACCTGAATCTTTTGCGGCTTGTTCCGCAAGACGACTTTTGCCGGAACGCGCGCCGCCTAAAATGAGTTGAATCATGCCTCACCCAAAATAACTTGATGGTATGGTGTTAATGGCCCCTGCAAGGTTTGGGCATGATAGGTCCCAAAAGTTAATTGCTCGGCCTGAAATTCAAATTGCTGCTGTGAAATATTTTGCATGCGCTCAAACACTGCATCACTATTGATTTTGTCTTTATACAGACCCAAAGTGATATGAGGACAATATTGCAACGCTGCGACTTCTGCTGAACAGGTATATAACTGTTGACGAACCTCGGCCAGGCTTCCTTCAATATCCTCAATTTCAATAAAAAGTGCGCTTTCAAAACTATTTAAGTTCCTTGTCTTCAATTTAAATGAAGATTTTTTTCCCGGTTTAAAAGTTCAATTTGCCGTTGTAATCGTTGCTGGCTAAAATCGTCATCCCAAACCTGCTGGTGAGTGGTCAAAAAACCGCAAATAAACAAGGTGATATGAAACTGGCGCGTATTGGGCGTAAACAGTAGGTCAGAAAAATGCTGACGTAAATGGTCTAAATAGAGCAGCAATTCAGGCGACTGGATTTCCAGATACCAGAGTGAATAATCCGTGCGCCCCTTATGCCACTCAGGATAGTCCTGTGCAAGCGTGGGCACAACTGGCATTGCAGGCTTTAGAAACACATAAAATTCACATTAAATTCAATCACCTTATTTAACCATGAATTTGATGCAATTAAATAAAGCATTGGCTTAACAATATTCAGCCTATGCTGAAATTTATTCAGTTCTTCAAGCATATTCCTGATGCGACCACATTTCGGCATAAAGTCTATGTTCGCCTTGGGCACGTCGATCGACGATTTCCTTTAGCTCCGCCTGTTGTTCTGCGTTGATTTTTACTCCACATTGGCCTAGTCGTCTCAGAGATGTATATCTTCCAATTAGTACTATCACAGAAAGGCTTCGTGTCGATGTAGAAAGTGAAAGTGAAAGTGAAAGTGAAACTATAAATAATATTGTTTTACTGGGTGATTACAATGTCGAGCCTTACGACAAAAGAATTGTTCACCATTTACAGTCATCTAGAGAGAAAGAGCTGGTACTTACCCGCACCTGCAGGTTTCTTTCTTTTCCGCTCTCTAATATCACTGAAACAAATCATCACGCCGTCAGCCCGGTTTGGTGACAGTACACCGTCAGGCTGCTTATTCACTAAAATTTTGCCTGCACCATTTTTGCTATAGGTGGGTTGTGAAAGTTCGCGCTTAAGTTGTTCAAGCTCTTGCTTATCTATGTCTTGTGTTGAGAGTGAAATAAGACTGTCTGGGTCATATTGCATGTCCTGCAAAGCTCGATAGGTATTCTGGAATCGAAGACGCAGCGACCACTACATCTGGGCTTTAAGATTGGCGAAGAAGTCCACGTTTTTACGCGCCTCAACCATCTCCTGCTCGGGGTTATGTACTGCACCTGATCCCCGGAAAGGATTAGCCTCAATTTCTGACATCCCCCTCACTTGATTTTGCTCATTAATGACGCGAGCATCACCGCATACACCAGCTCCTAACCCATCCGCATCGTAGAAGAACAAATTCAGTTTTAGATCCAGGCATGCATCGATAGCTTTTTGCGTGGTACCAAAAATGTCATCACCAACGCCTGACCATGTATCCAGGTATTGCAATACAATCCCGTGACGAGCCGCAAAAAAGTTTTTATCCTTACCTTCATCTGCTACATCCAGTGCACCGTTACGCTCACCAGAAGGCTGAATACCGAGCTCAATATGAGAATCAACAGCAGCTTCAACCCATGCGGAGGGGATCAGCATGCCTTCAACCGATGCTGCGTAATCAATATCTACTTCTTGAGCCAAAACGACGTCATCAAGTGTGGCCTTTTGCTTTTCATACCATGGATAAAAATCAATTTTCCATGTAGCTCAGCCAGCCAATTCTTATCAGGATTAGCCCTCCAAGGCATGGTAAAGACGGCGTAACGACCGCTAAAACGATCCTGGTGAAAGCGATCGCCGATACCATTGGGAGTAGAGAGCAGTCATATCACTATAGATGATCTCGCCATCTTCATCGCACTCAACACCAATGTGATAAAGCTCATGTTCAATCAAACGACAAAATTCACGATCTGAAGCTTGCTCACAAAATGCAGCATCAACCGTAATCAAATATTGAGGTACGAAACCGAACCAGTCGCGTATCTGCTGTTCCTGGCGTGCCTGCTTCCATCCGCCTTGGTTAAACATGACCTTTTCACATTGCCACAGCACCATACGTTTTTTAGCTACGGCGGCAGATGATGCCCAAGCAAATGCAAGGAACTCTTCATTGTCGTGAAGTAGCTCAGCAATATGATCATGATCCGGGTTATGGAGTTCACCACCAAGGGTCAGCCAGTTTTTGACAACCCATTCTTTTAATTCCACGGCGGGCGCTAATAAAATCGCTTCTTCTTCCTCAGCCTGATCAATCAGATTCGATGGTGGGAATGGTCTGAACTGGTCCATAAGATGCCTTTAAATTTCTCAGCCACATCGTAGCTCGACCCATATTGATGTCTGCAGGTAAAAACTGCTGAAACCGATATCCCATTTCTTCAGCATGGTCATACCGGTCGATGCTCCAGGCTTTTGTAGCCAGCTTACCTTTACGACCACCTGACCAAGGACCACCCGCAATTTCAATCAGCATTCGATATTCAATAAGGTGAAAATCAAACCGCCAATGCTTAGTGCTTTTGAAGTGAAAATACTCTTCATATTTAATTTCCATGCGATCAAGGATTTCTTTGAGTCGATCGAATGCTTCTAAGTATTTTTCACCGGCTTTGGGTAGTGGTCTGGTACGAGATTTCTTTTTAAGTGGGCCTTTATCAGTTAAGGCTTTGTATTGATCAGGATTCATATAAAGCAAAGCGCAAATTCTTAATACGCTCTCTCAACTTAATCATGATGCCGTCAATTGCCAGTAACTCATTTCGAGTCAACCCAGCCTGACTGAGATTTTGATACTTAGACAGCTCAGCACTGCAAAATTCTAAGTCTTGTTTCGCTTGTACTTTGTCTGTCATGAGTACCTCAAAATAAAAAACCCAGCACTCAGGCTGGGTCTGTCATATTGTTTATTTTACTGATGCAATGCCATTTCCGCACTTTTGGCTAAAAATGCCGAACGGCTTAAGTGTTGTTTCTTGGCCACAGCATCAATACGCTTCACCAAAGCTTCCGGCATACTGATATTAATACGAACAGACTTGGTATTTACCTTTGTCGTATCAATATCAACTAACAGCCAAAAACCACCTTCAAATCTCTCATCACCTAACCATCGCTCTGGGCTTGATGGTACAGGTAACGGAATATCTTCACCATCAAAGTGAACCTCAACCGCTTCCTGCGCCATGCGCTGGATGTCTTGCATTTCATCCGCAGCACTGAAACACCCTTCAAAGTCAGGGAAAGTTAAACCGTATGCAGCATCTTCATCTTTATGAACATATACTGGATATAACATATTTACCTCCATTCCCAACCAGCCTGTTTATATATATTGCGTAGAGTACCTATCGGCATATCTTTACGTGGATGTGGCACCACAACATGACCGGGTTTATCGGGATGCTTATACTTTTCATGGTCGCCTTTACCGCCAACCTTGTACCAGCCTTCCTGCTCCAGACGCTTAATAATGTCTTTGCTGTTCATTGTGTAATTATACACAACATTATTTCAATAAGGAATAGAAAAAGAAACCCCGCCAATATCTAGTATGTAGCGGGGTTTTATGTGCCGTAATACGTTCGGCAAAACTTTAAGCAAAAAAAAACCTGCATCTTGGGGAAGGTGCAGGTTATAAACTGAATTTAAGTAAATAATGTGGAGATTTACTTAATTTCCAACTAAAATACTCTGGATTACGCTACCTTTCAAGTTTTATTACAATATAATTTATTGATTTGTATATATTTAAAAATAATATTATTTTATTTAACTTCTTTCAAACAATCCCGACACACCTTGATTTCTTCATCATCAACCGTGTAATCGATTTCAGTCGCACCATGTAGGCCAAATAAACACATTAAGAATCGGAGCATTACTTTTCTCCATGCAAAAAAAAGCCCACTTAGGGAATACGATGTGGGCTTATAAAATAATGACCTTAGGGAGTTATTTAGAAACTACAGGAGTTTCTGTGAACAATTATACATATATCAACTAATATTTGATATTTATTTAAATCAAAATTTAAACTTTTGTTATATTTTGCTATCTTAGTCACACAATTTTCAAAAATAAAGAACCCCACCATGAAAAAGTATATTTTTTGGGCACTTTTAATGCTTCTTGCAATCTCAAGCTTAGGGTGCTTTGCTATATCAATCATTTCTAAAGACACGTTATTTGCAATACTCGGGGCTTTGCTTGCCTTGGCTGCACTTTTAACTTATCTAGAAATAAAATCCATCCATAGCGATCCATTTTTTAAGTAAGTATTTTAATTAGGTCGAATTCGCCATAATTAGAATCTGGAATACTTTTCGGAATAATTTGTTGTTAAAAATGTGACCCCCTCATTTGTGAAGGTACCATGCAAAAAAAAGCCCACCTCGAGAACATTGGTGGGCTTAAACTAAGGACCTTGGAGGGTCATTCAGAAACTACAGCTGTTTCTGGCTGCCATCATACATACTTATTCGTGAATTTTCTGTGAAAAAAATTAATTAAAATTTTAAATAATAGAAAATAAATCAATATATTATAAAAAATTAACTAATAATGTATCAAATATTAAAAAAGCCCGTTTTTGGTTTCACTCTTATGTTCAATCAGTGATTCTTGATATAGAATCAAATCATAAAGCCGCTTAATGCGGCTTTTGTTGTTTTGAAGGAATTGAATAAGTGAGTAATAATGTGAGTAACAAGTAAAAAATCACCCAAATTAATAGTTTAAAATAATGCGATTATTCATCAACAATATCAGCAAATTTAGCATCTAAAACGCGTGCTAAATCTTGTGGGTTTAACCCAACATCCAATCCCCTTTTTCCACCACTAACGTACATGGTTTTAAGGTTTTTAGCACTCTCACATATAATTGTTTTTAAACGTTTTTTCTGTCCAACCGGGCTAATTCCACCGACCAGATAACCTGTTAAACGTTCAGCATTTTTAGGATCAGCCATCTGTAATTTTTTACAGCCTACAGCCGCTGCCACTTTCTTTAAATTTAATTGATGATTGACCGGTAAAACTGCTACAAAGTAGTTCTTATCATCGGTGACTAATAAAGTTTTAAAGACTTCTTCAACGCTGAGCCCCAGTTTCTCAGCCGCTTCTAGACCAAAGCTTTTCGCATTGGCATCGTGTTCATATTCATGGATAGAAAATTCAATTTTATTGGATTTTAAAACTTTACAAGCTGGTGTCATTTTTTTGAGGATATTAATAACGAGATAAGTAAATTATATGCCCTTTAGAAACGAATGTTTAGATTGCTTAAGCTATTTTAGATTCATCTTTTAAATCACGTGACTCTACAAAAACATTAAAAAATCATTTTAGGACTTATATTTTAAAATCGAATTATGGACATAGCTAAAATCTAAGCCTAAGCAAGTGTGAGGTGATTCCCTATTCTACTGTCGACTAGACAAGCGGTTATTGTGATGTTGGTGTTGGGTATTGGTCTGCCTTTACTTGTTATCTCTAATTCATATACTTTTATTTGAAAAACTGGCTTTATCTTAGCAACCTGCTATAGCGCGATACTCAGGTTTAAATCAAAACTGTTAAAAATATGCTTTTTTAGTTTTAAAAAGTAGATCCTACAACAGTTGATAAAAAGCGTGGATATTGCATCCACGCTTTTTGGTTACATTAAAATTAATGAGCTAAATTTCTAAAAATAAGTTTAAGACTGTCTAACATTTTTTCAATTTGCAACGGGGTCAAACCTTCAAAAGACTGATCTAAAACAATATGACTCAGATCGTTAATTTTTTGTACCATTTGCTCGCCCATATGAGTTAAAACGACACGGGTAATTCGCGCATCGTCTTCACAACAATAAGTATGTACCAAGCCTTCATCTTTTAGACGATAAATAATTTTCGTAGTCGTCGACATCTTAAAAATCAGCATCTCGGATAGCTCGGATACACTCGCATTGGGCTTGGACTTTAAAGCCAACAAGATACGCCGACGAGAATTGTCTAAACCATATTTTTTTAACGCATGATCCACATTCTGAACATATTGAGAATGTACTTGAGTAATCCAGTAGTATGGAAAATTATCCAGATTAAACTCAGATGCTGCAGAAAAAAATTTACTGTATTTTCTTGTCATGTCAAAAAACCTCTAACTTATTGTTGTAATTTAAATTATTTTAATGTTCCAAATTTTATTTAAAGTCATTTTTTTTAGCAATACATATTAAATTATTTTTATTGCTCATTCAAAAATTAAGTCTCTCATAAATTGTGTAAAAAATCTACAAAATTTGTATAAAATAAAAGCCCGACATCATGTCGGGCCTTTTCGTATTTGATGCTTAGATCTGACTCCTATCGTACATCACCTTGCTGATCTAAGAATTTTTTCTTTACTTCTATTTATTTTTTTATTGCTGAACTTCCTGTTCCTGTATGATTTGGGCACAGGAAAAATCTATTACACTAATCCATAAACACCTTAAATTCCTGTGCGCCATAACGTACAAAAATGATGAATTTTACATCCAGGCTTTATCAATATCATTCATATATTTTCTTCAAAAAAGAACGGGAAATTTTCTATCTCTGTAAAAATAAGTGCTTTTTAAATATACTTATTGATAGAAAATTTCCAAATAGAACAGCGCAGAATACTTTATAAAGACACACCGAACTTCTTGAATATGCTGGCACGGCGTTTTGGATGAATATTGGCTTTATTTAAATCACCTTTATAATGATCAAATACACGTTTATCCATCATTTTAAACCAGAGCGATGGAATTAAAGCTGGTAATAACATGGTGGCATAACCACTTGGCAATTCAGGTGCTTCATCAAAGTGACGTAAGGCCTGAAATGGTCGTGTCGGATAGGCATGATGATCGGAATGACGCTGCAACTGGTACAAAAACAGGTTGGTAGTAATATTGTTATTGTTCCAGCTATGCTCAGGCATGATACGTGTATAAGTTCCATCTTCCTTTTTATCGCGCATTAAACCGTAATGTTCAATATAGTTAATAATTTCAAACAAACTGATGCCATAAAATGCCTGTGTGGCCAAATAAGGAATCACGTCTTTACCAAATAGCTTCAGCATACTGGCATGAAAACCGGCACTCATCGCCCAGCCTTGAAACAGTTCATTTTCCTTGCTAAAGAAAGATAAACCTTTGCGTTTTAAACGGTTCTTTTCAATTTCAATGGACGATTTAATTCCACCAAATACCGTTCTTGGCCAAAACTCATAGAAAGTTTCACCCATTTTCGAAGAAGCAGGATCTTCAGGCATTGCCGCACGCTTATGGTGTCCATAAGGATGTTCAACCCGAAAGTGATTATAAAACAGCGGTGCTAATGTGGCATGGGCAAGATAATGATCCTTTTTATGCGGCCTATGCGAAAGTTCATGTGCCGTGTTTACACCGACACCATTAATCGCGCCCATGGAAATACCGAGCAGTATCTGATCCAGAAAAGAGGTTTCTTTACGTGTTACCACATAACCGGCAAAAAGGTTGGCAGCCATTTGCAAAGGAATAAACAGTTTTACAATACGGTCATAATAAGGGTCTGCTACAAGTGACTTAATTTCTTCATCATCAGGATTATTACTGTCATTACCGACAATAGCGTCGACTGTTGGAATAATCACATGCAGTAATAAAGGACCGCCCAAGGCAAAGATTTTTTTCGTGGCTTTAGGACCAACCTGATAGCCAGCCAAAATCCCCATACCGATCACCGGTAAACCGGGGCTCAGCAGCCACCAATAACGTTTTTTGTCGAGGGCTAAGCCTGAAGCATTAGGCAGGGTCTGAAGTGTGGCTTGATTTAAATTTACTGGTGCATTCATGCTGGCGATCTTCCCTATTTTTTGTTCTAACGTTATATTTCTAGAAATAGGTCCTCAAGAACAGTTGTAAACGTCCAAAAAAACTATGCAAACGTCCTTGGCATATCTAGCCAATTTTTGACCTAAAAACACATGCTGACATATATCCAGAATTTTATAATTTTTATTCAATGATGACAGAACGATAAGACATGGATGCCTTAAGTAAAATTTTTGACGATATTCATCTGAATAAATCTGAATATATTTATTTAAAACCGCAAGGTCACTGGGCTTATGCTTATCAGGAACAAGATGCCATGATTGGCTATGTGGTTCTGGTGGGCCATATGACCATTCAACTGAATCCACACACCCAACTGCAGG
This sequence comes from Acinetobacter uliginosus, assembly GCF_044130295.1. Taxonomy (NCBI): domain Bacteria; kingdom Pseudomonadati; phylum Pseudomonadota; class Gammaproteobacteria; order Moraxellales; family Moraxellaceae; genus Acinetobacter; species Acinetobacter uliginosus. The sequence continues at coordinate 36,693 of NZ_JBIQOC010000043.1, forward strand.
TCGAAGCAGGTGATCTGGTGCTGATCCCATCAGGGCAAAACCACTCTTGCCATAGCAGTCATAAAAGCAATTTAGTTGAAGCACTTAATATTACCGGGCTTTTTGATGAAAAAAGGCAAGAAACCATTGAATTTGGAAGTACCAGCGGTGAACCAGCACTGATTCTGGCGATCCGCTGTCATATTGATACCATTATGGCACGTCCCTTACTGAATGCCCTGCCCGACTATATTCATATTCAGCATATTACCGGCAGCACTACCCCTGAATGGCTACAAATCGGATTACATTTTTTGGCCGTAGAAGCCTATCAAATTCGTCCGGGTCGCGACAAAATTCTCGATCATCTGGTCAGTATTCTTTTTATTGAATGTGTACGCGATTATATTGCCCAGTTAAGCGATTCCAATAACTGGCTCAGGGCTTTGGCACATACCGAACTGGCCAATGCTTTGGCCGCTATTCACGGTAAGCCTGATCAGGCCTGGACGGTAGAAAGTCTGGCTGAACAATGTTGTATGTCGCGTTCCAAGTTCGCCACCTTATTTAGCAGTATTGTAGGAGAAACACCATTGGCCTATTTACAGCAATACCGTTTCCGTTTGGCTTCACAGCATTTACGCGAAGGACAATTGTCGATACAGCAAATTGCCCATCGTGTTGGTTATTCTTCCGAAACGGCGTTTAGCCAGACTTTTAAACGCCTGTTTAATTTAACTCCGAGCCAATATCGCCAGCAGTTCCAGTAAAAATCAGGCTTGATCAGATGTGCCTGCATTCAAGGTATTCAGAATGGCCTGAACCGGGTCTTCACTATTGCTTGACAACAGCTGCTTGTGCATGGTGATGTGCTGCATCGCCTGAATTTGTGCAGTTTCAACGTTCATCAGTTTTTCAATTTCAGCAGCCAGATTTTCTGGCGTTGCATCATGCTGAATCAGTTCCTGAATGACCTTTTTCCCGGCAATAATATTCGGCAACGAATAATACGGAATCTTGATCAGGAATTTGACCAAATGATAGGTCAGCCAGTTTAGTTTATAAAAAGTCACCATCGGACGATGTAACAACATCGCTTCTAAAGTTGCGGTTCCCGAAGCCAATGCCACAATATTGGAAGCATTCATCACTTGACGGCCAATTTTCGATTCCGTATCGATATTTTCCAGCAAACAGACTTTAGCCACACAATCAGCAGGATATTGTTGCAGTAATGCTTCAATCTGCTGTTTGCGCGCCTCATTAATAGCTGGAATCAGAAACATATATTCAGGATGTTTCTGACTAACGATTTTCGCTGCATCAAGTACCAATGGGCCCAATCTTTCAATTTCACCACGACGACTCCCCGGTAACAGTGCAATGTGCTTGTGTTCCACATTCAAGCCCAGCTCCTGCTTGGCTTCAATCAGCGGGTTTTGCAATGGCAATTGACTGGCCAATGGATGCCCGACAAAAGCAGCTGGCACATCAAATTTTTTATAAAAGGTTTTCTCAAAAGGAAATAAACACAGTACCAGATCAATACTGGCTTTGATGCCATGTACCCGTCCCTGACGCCATGCCCAGACTGAAGGACTGACATATTGCACGGTTTTGATCGGTAAGTTTTTCTGTTTCAGACTTTTAGATAAACGTAAATTAAAATCTGGCGCGTCAATCCCGACAAAGACATCCACCGGCTCTTTGCTCCAGATATCAACTAAACCATCACGCACGGCGAAAAGTTTTTTCAGATCTTTTAAAACTTCCACAATGCCCATGACCGATAAAATATCCATCGGATAATAGCTTTTGAAACCTTCAGCAATCATCTGTGGACCACCAATGCCTTCAAATTCGGCATCTATGCCTTGCTCACGAAAACTACGGATCAGTTTAGCGCCAAGGGTATCGCCTGAAACCTCACCAACCACCATTCCAATTTTTAGTTTTCTATTTTGCAAGTGTTTTTCCCCATACGTCCTGCGGCTGAATAGTTTAATATTTTAGCATAGTCCTTTATCTTTACATGACTAAGCATTAATCTCTTCAAACTATAGCAAAACAATAAATTTAAATGCCGTGTTGGGAAAAATTTGCGTTCGATACAAACATGGCTTCAGCAGGAAATTCTAAAATCTTTTCAGACACAGTGGCGATAGATCAACAAACATTTTATTTTCAGCCTAATATTTTTCATTAATGTTCTGGTTTTCAAGGACAAATCGCTTCATGGATATTTCATGAAAAAAATAGACTGCAAATTGTGACTATATGACCTATATGAATAGTTCCACTATAAAAAAGGCTATCGAAACTTTTTGTGAAAATGCATCACATAACAGTAGCCCAGATAGTGTCTAAGTTGAACTGCTATATAATCAACTTCCATTATTCCGATCTCTATTTCAAGAATTCATATCCTGCTGAATTTTCAATATTTAATTTTAATCAGACAAAAGTATTAACGCACAACATAAGAAAATAAAATCCCGCTTTATCTCTTTTTAGAATAAGCAAATCAATAATCAAGACAACGACTTATATGAAAAAGTCATAACATATGCACGTTTTTGATATTTGGCATATAACCATGTTTGGTCCATTAGAATTTATTTTAGCAGGTGTTTTGGTTGGTTTCTGCGTTGGGATTACAGGTGTCGGTGGCGGTTCTTTAATGACTCCTATCCTGATTAGCCTGTTTAGAATCGAACCACATATCGCCATTGGAACAGACTTGCTATATGCCGCTATTTCAAAATTCTGCGGGTCTTTAGTTCATGCAAAAAAAATGAATATTGTTTGGCCGATTGTCATCTGGCTTGCTGTAGGCAGTATTCCTGCCTCATTTGCAACGCATTGGGTACTAGAAAACTATCTCAGCCAATCCAGTAGCTATAAAGCTGTCTTAACCATGGTCCTAGGCTTTATGTTGACCCTGACCGGTGTTTCTATCGTATTCCGTGGTCATATTGAACAATTTTTTAACAAGCTGCGTAAAGATGTACCTGTTGATATGACGCAGGATCTGGAAAAGGTTAACTTACAAGCCAAAGACAAACGTGCTTATATCGTGATTATGGGCATTGTATTGGGAATATTCGTTACCTTATCTTCAGTCGGTGCTGGTGCATTCGGTATTATGGCACTGGTTTTGATGTTCCCAAATTTACCCATGATCCGAATTATTGGTTCCGATGTGGTGCATGCTGTATTGTTGACTTTGGTTGCAGGACTTGGGCACATGAGTTCAGGTAATGTCGATTTACACTTGCTTGGCTGGTTATTGGTTGGTTCCATTCCTGCAATTGTAGTAGGTACTTTGATTAGTTCCCGCTTGCCGGAAAAAATTATCCGTAAGATTCTGGGCATTACCTTGTTTGCCTTAGGTATGAATTTTATGCTGCATCCAGTCAAGGCAAAACCTGTGGCGAAACCGGCTACCGCACAAGTGATCAGCATTGAAAAAACTGCACATGTTTAATTTAACTATACGATTCATCACTTTTTTTTGACCTATATATTGATCTTTTTTATAACATGGTGAATGTATATTCGTGTTATATTCAGGGGATGAAATAATTTTTTGTATGATCGAACCAGTGACGGCAATGAATACACTACAGTCAAAACCTATTACACAATCTGACATCGACGACGTGAATGTACAAAGCATTCAGCCTCTTGTAACTCCTGCAGAATTAAAAAAAGAGTTACCTTTGACTGAGCAAGCCTATCAAACCGTCCTTAAAGGCCGTGAAACTATTCGCAATATCTTGGATGGTAAAGACAAACGCCTGTTTGTCGTCATTGGTCCTTGCTCAATTCATGACACCGTGGCTGCACATGAATATGCCGATCGTCTCAAAGTTTTAAGCGAAAAAGTTAAAGATAGCCTTTATATCGTCATGCGTGTCTATTTTGAAAAACCACGCACCACGGTAGGCTGGAAAGGTTTGATTAATGATCCTGACATGAATGACTCTTTCAATATTGAAAAAGGTCTGCGTATTGGTCGTCAGCTTTTGGTTGAACTGAACGAGAAAGGATTGCCATGTGCGACTGAAGCACTCGATCCAAACTCGCCACAATATTATCAAGACCTGATTTCATGGTCAGCAATTGGTGCCCGTACCACTGAAAGCCAGACGCACCGTGAAATGTCTTCAGGTTTATCTTCACCTGTAGGCTTTAAAAATGGTACTGATGGCGGCTTGACCGTTGCAACCAATGCCATGCAGTCGGTGAAACATGGTCACAGCTTCCTTGGCCTGAATGATCAGGGTCAGGTTTCTGTCATTCGTACTAGTGGTAACCAGTACGCACACGTAGTACTTCGTGGCGGTAATGGGAAGCCTAACTACGATGCAGGTTCTGTTGCAGAAGCTGAAAATGCCTTGGCAAAAGCCAAAGTCAGCAACAAAATCATGATTGATGCCAGCCATGCCAACTCCAACAAAGACCCGTACCTGCAACCGCTGGTACTGAAAAACATCACTGAACAGATTCAGGATGGCAACAAGTCCATTGTCGGCATTATGGTTGAAAGTCATCTGAAAGGTGGTCGTCAGGATATTCCTGAAAATCTGGACAATCTGGAATATGGCAAATCGGTGACTGACGGCTGTATCGATTGGGAAACCACTGAAAAGGCCCTACTCGATATGCATGAAGCATTGAAAGACATTTTACCAAACCGCTAAGAGCTAAAACGCCATCTGACCAGATGGCGTTTCTACTTTAACCTTAGGAAAAATTTTATCTGATGAATGAAATTGAACATGCACTCAGTCATATCGAAAATTTCCAGTTTATTCACGAGCATCTATTCACTTCTGCCCAGCCTAAGGCGGAACAGCTAAAGCTGATTAAAGAATACGGCGTAACTACCATTGTGAATCTGGGATTATCCGATGCAGTGCAGTATTTAGAGCATGAAGATAAAATTTGTCTGGATTTAGGCTTAAATTATATTAAGCTGCCCATTTCAGCAGAAACACCTTCTGATGACCAATGTTTACTGGTATTGGACCTGCTCAATCATCTAGTACAAGAACAGATGGTTTGGGTTCACTGTGCAACCAACCATCATGTCAGCTGTTTGATGTATTTATACCGTCAATATTATATGAATGTAGACATGCCTACTGCGCAAGAACTGATGCACAGTATTTGGGAACCGAATGAAACCTGGACCGGCTTAATTCATGCAGTAGCCCTACAACTGCAAGGTCGCAAAGCTACCCAGGAACTACAGCAGTCGCTGATCCATCCAGATCATTTTGCCTGATGCGAAATCAACACTGTTGCAGTCGATAAAATACCTTCTTCACGTCCGGTAAAGCCTAATTTTTCTGTGGTTGTGGCTTTAACGCTAATTTGTGTAACATGCACATCCAGAACATCTGCAATACTTTGACGCATTTCCAGATTATATTTGGCCAGTTTTGGACGTTCACAGGCGACCGTAATATCTGCATTATTTAACACATAACCACGATCTAAAATCAGTTGATAGACATGTTTAAGTAGAACGCGACTATCTGCTCCCTTAAATTTTGCATCGGTGTCGGGAAAATGCTGTCCGATATCGCCCAGAGCCAATGCCCCCAATAATGCATCACAAAGTGCATGCAATACCACATCACCATCTGAATGGGCTTTTAAGCCTTGGTTATGTGGAATCTTGACCCCCGCTAAAGTAACAAAATCACCTTCTTCAAAGGCGTGTACATCCATTCCCTGACCAATTCGAATTTGTGCGACCACGTTAAGCATCCTTAAGAAATAAATGATTGAGATGTTGTATTCACGCTTTCTATTTCGCTATAGTTACAGCAGCGCAACATAGTGAAATTATAAGCGATCATGCTGGTGAATACCGATATTAATCTCATTAAAACATTAGGCACATTATTCAGTATTGGCTGTTTGTGCTCAACCATGGTATATGCTCAAGACATTGACTGTACACAGCCTGATACAGCCTCAATGAAAAAGATTTGCGCTGATAGTTTTGCAAAATCACGAGAAAAACTCTCTAATCACTATATCACGGCTTTTTTAGTCAGCGATGCGCCGGTACATTTACTCGAAGATACACACCGTTTATGGTTTAAGCGCTTACAGCAATGTAAAAGCCTGGACTGTTATAAGCAGCAATTTGAAATACGCATTGAAGATCTGAATTTTTATACCTCATTGAACCAGACTTTGACCAATCATTATTTAAAATTTGAAAAGGGTCAATTTGCACATCAACCGGTACATTTACAGGTGCATCAACTGACCAAAGATAAAATTAAAATTGAGGGCGTGGCCTACCGCAACCCGAACAACAAATTAGAAACTCAAACGATTCCTTTTTTAGCCTATACCACAGCTGATCAAAAAAGCGAGATTGTCGATAACGAACACGATTGCAAATACCATTTCGATTTTAATAAAGCACTTTTATCGATTACAACCAAACAAAAAGGCTGTGAACGGTTTGCAGGTATATACCGGCTGTATGATTAAAAAGATTGAAGTTATTAAATAAAAAGACAGAGGTATGATGCCTCTATCTTTTTATTTAAAGGGCTACTTTACTTCAACTGATCGACCAGACAGCTTTCATAATCATTTAAAGCTTCATTCATTGTTGCAATCCATCGTGAGTCAGTCGCCATTACAGTCGGTTTGGATATTTTTGTATACGTACGAATAGGCTGTTTAGTGCTATTGGCATCATAAATTTCAGTTTCAATTTCAGTATTCAAGGTAATGTATGAAAAGCCGGGTTGCATCCACGACCAGAATTTGTTTACTTTAACCGTTAACACCAAATCTGGATTTTGAACTTGGGCTGCTGGCACAACTTTATAACCTGAGCGCAACAAAGCAGATTCAACACGTTTTTCGAACACGGAAACTACCGTTTCATCTCTTAAGAAAATGTCCCCCATGGCTTTACCATAACCGTTACGTTTACGGGCGATTGCTTTCGCTTTATCTGAGGCTGTCGCTTGCTGTAATCCACCTTTAAGCGAAGGAATATTGGCCTGTTTGGGCTTTTCTTCAAATACACGTTATCTTCGACTATTTTAATAACCGCAGTTTTAAGACCACTTTCCTGTGTATTGATCTGCTTCACTGGTGATTCCAGAGATACCAAGCCACGGGTAGAAACACACCCTGTCATCCCCACAATTAAAACTGAACTTAATACAATTTTTGAAAAATATTCATAATTATCCATTATTTTAAGGTGATAACAATCAAATTATCATACCATCATTCGAATAATGAATCTTTATGTATTCAAAAGCATGAAGCCAATAACTCCATGCTTTTATATGATCAAACAGGATGCTGTGAAGCGATTTGCTGACTAATCATCACCGCTGTCGCTGCAGATAAAGTCCAACCTAAATGACCATGACCGGTATTATAAAAAATCCGTTCACGGCGACCTCGACTGACCATCGGCATCATGTTGGGCATCATCGGACGTAAACCTGCCCAAGGTACAACATTTTCAGTACTCATATTGAAATTCTTGTTGACCCAATCTGTCAGCGGTTGAATACGGTCTGCGCGAATATCCCGGTTATAGCCATTAAACTCAGCCGTGCCTGCAACACGCAGACGATCAGCACCTAAGCGTGAAGTCACAATTTTTGCACTTTCATCCAGCAGGCTCACCCACGGCGCATTTTTGACACTATCTTCATCATTCAGGTTCAAGGTAATAGAATAGCCTTTCACCGGATAGACATTGACCCGATCACCCAGTAAATTTGCCAAGTGATAGCTTCCCACACCACCACAAACCACCACGGCATCAGCTTCCAGTGATTCCACCACAGCTGCATCTAGGTGCATATTTTCATTGCTAGCATGGTAAAGCACAGTGACACCTTTTTTATGGTGTTTTACATCCATGACCTCCATACCAAACAGGTATTTTACCCCATACTTTTCAGAGGCTTCAGCCAAACCTTTGGTGAATTTATGGATATCGCCGGTCGCGTCTCCAGGGCAATAAAAACCACCATAATATTCACCTTTCAAGCTTGGTTCTATGGCTTTGATTTCTGCAGGAGTAACTGCCATTCTTTCCAGTCCACCCTTGATCAACAGGTCATTCACTTTGGTGGCGATCTCATAATCTAATTTGGTGTGGTAAAAATGCAAAATGCCGCGTTTTTCCAGATTGAACTGAATATTTTCTTTTTCAGCAACTGCAAATAAGCGCTCACGCGCTAAAAGTGCTATTTTAACGGTATCACGAGTATTGGTTTCCTTTGTACACGACAAAAAAAGATAACTCATTGAAATAATGGCATAATACTTGTTTTCTGACGACGAATATGATGACACATTTCAATGAGTTACATCTCATC
>NZ_JBIQOC010000044.1:0-44504 GCF_044130295.1 Acinetobacter uliginosus
TGCACGCTGTTCTAAGCTGAGTGGGACGGTAACAATCCGTGGCATGTGCAAACATCGTTTAACCAAAAATGTCTTTTCGCATGTTTAGTTGTTTTTGTCAACTTATAAGCGGAAAATAGGAAAAGAAAACCCACTGCTGGGGTGGGTGAGTGTTCCTACATCATGACCATAGGAAGTCTTAAAAATTATCACCTGATTGATGAAGCAATAATATATTTTTAAAATGTAAACTTATGCAGATTGTGCTTATGACTTCCAGTCTTTAATTATATTAAGTGCAAATAAGTTTTTCTAAAAAAGGTAGATTTACTGTTAAGCAGGAGTTTAAAAAATTATAATAAAAATATATGCTACACATGATTATAATTGAAAAAATAATACTTAATTTAACTATAAAAATATTTTGAACTTGTCTTTCGTATCTGTTGTTCAAAATAATAAAGTTACTAGTTATTTCCTTTTTATCTGCAAATAATGGGTCAGAAGAAAAAGTTTTTTCCTGTGCATTAATTTCATATTTAATATTGTCTAATGTATCCTTTTGGTTTTCACACATAAATAATACAGCAATAGCAAAAAATATAGCGCCCATTAAAATGATTGAGTTTGCCAAGATAGAGAAATCTTTTCCTGTTTTTAAACTACTAGCAACCACTATTAAGGATGCAGGTATAGTAATAATTTGCATCTGAATATCAGTAAAGGCTTTATTTAATCTGGTTATAGATTCAGTCCTGAATTTTTCTACCTCTTTTTTAATTTTTTCAAAAGTAAATTCAGATAGATACATATTATAGTTGTTGTTAATTACTTCAAAAATATTATCAAAATTAGTTGTGATATTATTAATTGATATTTTTTTATCATGATTAAAGTAATTAATTAGACTATCAGAGATAATCTGTTTAATAGGATCTTTATGAATTTCAATTTCATAAAAATTTGATCTAAAAGCATTCAATTTATCAATTTTTATATCATCTTTTATAGATAAATTATTAACAACCTCAAGCCTTCTTTTTCCTAGAAAAAATAAACTTTCCTCATCTATAATAGATTTAGATATGTGATCGGAACTAGTTTTTAATAGATTATATAATTCTACACAATCAATATATTTCTTTATATTTATATTTTTTTCATTATTAGGTGATTTTGGAACATAAATAAAGTTTTCATTTTTGAAATATATGATTTGATCAGGAAGAGATGATCTAAATAATGGCTGCTCTCTGAGTAGTATTTCTAGAGATTCATAATAGAAAGATGGAAAATCAATAGTAATTTGACCATCATCACAATCAAAATCTGGAATAAATGAATCCAATAAGCCAAGCTTATTTACTAAATCATTAAGTATTTCTTGTACGCGTGCAAAATCACAAGGCTGGATAATCCCTTCAATACTTCTCCTTCCTGTTGAGTTTACATCTTGAATGAAAGAAGTTAACTCAACATACTTTTGTACAAGTTCAAAAGTGATTTCATTAGTCATGAGTCATTTTCTATTCTGATGTTCCGGTTGCCTGTGGTGTAGCTCTATGAATTTCCTCAATAATATGCTGAGGAACTGATTTAAGAATTAAGTAGCCCTCTTTATTTAAGAATACTGTTTCATTAAGATCATTATATGTGAAGCTAATCTTTACATTACCATTAGTGTAACCGATTCTTTTAAATTTTTTATAACTCGTTGGGTTTGGTTTGAATGTATAATCAATATCTATCTGTTTTTCTTTTAAGTAATCTGTAAATTCACTAGGGCTACCAGCATTCACAGTGTTGGCAATAGTATCTAAATCAACTTCCTCGCCAAGCTTATGTTGTTTTTCAAAATATAAAAAAAGAGAATCTCGTATGACTTCCTTTTGCGACGGTTCTAGATTCTTTGATTCCATATAGTTAAATATAGTATCTACAAGATTTTTTGTATTTTGTTTACTTGTTATATACCCATCACACGAAAGTGCGAATCTAAAATATTCAGTGACATCTTCATCTTGCGTTTTTTTCCCCTTCATAAAAGAAAGACAATTCTTATTACTTTCTTCACTTTTTACTAAGTTAGATTTCCATTTTTCAATATCAATACGTGCTGATTCATTTAACTTTTCAATATTTAAATATTGTCTTTTTTCAAGAGTTAAAAGTTTGGTTAAACCATAACCCTCATCATTTTTTAACATGACAATTAATAGCCAATCCTTTTGAGAATCCTCATAATTTAAAAGTAAAACGAAACCACCATTTGCTAAGAAACTTTTAGAGAGTTCTTCCTTAATCAGGCCACAAACATTCTCAGTAAATTCCATAAAATCAATTGGTTTTTCATTAAAAAATTCCTGTAAAACAGTCTGAAAATCTGAACCATGCTTTATATTCCCATGCATAGGATTATGGTCACGATATGATTTTAATATATCCTGACATAAGCTTATAACAATCGGATCATCAGGTTGTAATAGTTCCTTTGCATATTCTGGTTTTACACTAGTAGGCCCCTTACTTTTTTGTTCTTTTAAAATATGATGAAATACAACATTCTTAATTTTCATGGATTCCCCCGTAAAATAAGTAAATTTAAAATATTTAGGCTAGAATTATTTGCTTTAACTCTTTTATTAAACACGAACCGGTACCAGTTTAATTTCCCACTGACTCCCAAATCGCTGATCAAGGTATGCTGAAATTTCTTCTTTGCGTGCTTCATAATGAACAGCTTTCAGCAGAACAGCATTAGTTCCTGTAGATACCCCATAACGAGTAAAGCCATCCATAGCATCATTTGCAGTCGTCATATTAGTAAGGAATATATGTGCCTTACCATTCTTAATGAAGCTATTGATATCTTTTAGGTTCGGGGCAATTTCTTCAGGAATAATAATTTCAACAACATGGTATGGGTCTTTAGAAACTGGCTGGACTATATAATCAATGCCTCTGGTCATCCCGCCACTGAAACTTTGTGCTGTTTCATCTGCGGATTCCATATCATCAAAGAGTCTTATATCAATTGCTTCTTGTTGTGACTCTGTAGTAGTAAGCCAACCGTCATCATCAGGAATGATGTAGCAATTTTCTGAGATCAATTTGATGATGTATGACATAAGAGTCCCCAAAAAAATAAAAAGAAAAAATATATAAATCATAAGAGTTATAACTTTTATTGGATGTTTTTCCAATAACTATATTTAGCTATATTTGTTGATAAATTAATTTAACTTTAAAGTTTTGAGATGCTAAAGGCTATAAAACCAATTCATGTGGATAATTCGCTTGATCATCTAGGCATGTATGAATATTTGGCTCTGGATCGTCACGACTAACATGAAAGAAGTGCTGCAGAGTTCTTTGCTGAATACTATAAGCAGAGATATATTGTTGATGATGAGTACAGATTTTGGATATCCAAAGCTATGAAGCTGTGCGATGCCATAGACCAAGCTGAAGTGTATATAGGGAAGCCAAAGAATTAAATTTAAGAGCTTATCGGAAAGTGGGCTTTTTTGTTGATGAAATAGTTATTATCGTCACTCAACTTGAAATATAAATGTGTCAAAATAAGTTTTTATTTTTGAGTAAAACTAGATGTCTGATATTAAATTAAAAAACTTAGATGACTTACTTGAAAGTGCAGTAGCAGAGGGTAAAAAAATCGAAAAGATTATCATTGGTTATAAGGCTTACAATTGCTTAATGACTGACTGCAATTTTCATAAAGAAGTGACAGAATCATCTTTGAGCGCCAATAAACGAAAATACAAAGGCTATAAAATCAAAGTTACTCAGGATGAATATCAACTGGATTTAAAATTTAAATAATATAAATTTTGCTTAATTAGAGAGTAATTAGTTTAAATTTGATTATGTCCACTTAATTCACATAATAAAGAAAGCTCGGTAATTTGATCGGGCTTTTTTAATATTTGATGAATCACTTATTAAATTTTTATAATATATTGATTTAATAATCATTATTTTATTTTTTGGTATATTCTGCCAGTGAATGTTATTTGAATAGTGTACAAAATAGCCAACAGAAACAGCTGTAGTTTCTGGATGACCCTCCAAGGTCCTTAGTTTACAAGCCCACATCGTCTTTCCATGAGTGGGCTTTTTTTTGTCAGGAGAAAGGTGATGCTCCGATTCTTAATGTGTTTATTTGGCTTGCATGGTGCGACAGAAATCGATTACACGGTTGATGATGAAGAAATCAAGATGTGTCGGGATTGTTTGAAAGAGTTGAAGCAATAGGTGATACCTATCAATTTAATCATTAAATGCATTTATGAGTTGGAAATATCTTTGACTGAAGCGCCGTGTATTGAATCTCCAAGACATATTTTAAGAGGTGTTTATGACTCTACGGTGATGATGTATTTGTGCTTAAACATAATGAGGCTACTCAAGTCTATCTTTAAACTTTTCTACTTCTTTTTTTACTACCGATTCATACCAGAAAACATCTTTTTCCGTAATCCTAATCGGTTCAGGAATATGGCCTTTTTTTAGCAGTCTATAAAACTTGGTTCGACCCACAGCAAGAAGGTCCATAAATTCTTTTGCTCGAACTCGTCTATCAATATTCATGGGTATCCAGAAGTTAGTTTTATTCTAAATAGATTGACCTCTGTAACATGTGAGGAGCAATAAAAATGATCGAGATAATATTACGAAAATTAAATCTGAAAGCAATTGCAACACATCGGGTTTAATCTCGGCTTATGGAGAGTTAGTGGTAATTCTATGCAATTCTGTAGTCTGTTTGCCTCGCCTATGGTCTTGTCCTTCCAGTGCTAAGTTGATAGGCCAACGGATTTATCATCCGATGTTCATCAATTTTTAGGAACTTACCAGCCCAATAGGAATGTTGAGGTTGAACTTTTTTAAAGATGTTTGATCTTTATTTCAATCATGCACAGGAACTCTTATTTATTGAAAGACCATGTGTGGTCAATAAACAATCTTTTTGAATAAAATAAGAGAATTTGTCATTTTAAAATCAAAGGTAAACTTTTATGCTTTCCGCATAAAAATACATTTTTGATTGAATAATGATCTACTACACCACAACGAAAACTGATTGCCTTTTAAGCCTCATGCAATGCGTTTCTAACGGTAGTGCAAAATTTTGGTTTTCTGATTCTGTTAGTTTTTCAAAATTTCATACTGTGGTTCCGAAGTTGATCCTGGAGTATGGCCTCGATCTGGATGAATCTGTACGTAAGAAAAAGTCAGATTATGGGGAGCCAGTCTGGAGCCTGGTTATCAATTATGACCCAGCTAAAAATGATGTATTCCAATTCTGGTTGTTTACCACAGGCTATAGAGAGGCACGAAGAAGTAAGCTGATGCTAAAAGAAATACTCGCTAAAAATTCCAGCATGGTGCAAAAGCAAAAGCTCAATAGTATTTTGACTGTCAAAAAAGAGAAATTGCTTCGTTATGGAAATTATGTATTAGGCCAATATGTAGAGTTCAGTGACCTTAAGCCTCAATTTTCTAAGGTTTATTATCATCCTGAGCAATTTGGAGTGGTATTTAATACTAAGGTGATTCGAACAAAGACAATTGATAGTAATAAGACTTCAAATTACCGAATTTTTAAACCTTTCGATAACTTTGAATTGAAGCGTTTTGCCAGCATCAATAAAAATTTTGGTTTTGCTTTTCTGGAAAATGAACACACCCGGTGGAATCAGGCATCAGTTAGCACGTTCTTACTCCAAAAATTTGGGATTAAATTTAATGATGAGGTGAGCTATAACGACCGATTGAAAGAGCTGACTAGGGCATTACGTGGAGTTCGTAAAAAGCATTTGGAATTTTTCCAGCGTTATTCTCAGAAGAAAGTCCGCTTTACCTGGTATCTATCCAAAGATTTTATAGAGTTGGCTGAAAGGGAGTTAAATAAAAAAATTGATTTAATCTCCACTGGTAAAGCAGATCGATTAAAAGAAGCTACATATCGATTAAGTGCACATGGTAATTTTCATGGCACACGGCATCAAATTGGAACGCTACAAGCTAAGACCAGATCAAAATTGAACAGTAGAGATCCGAACCAGAAGAAGCTGAATCAAATGTATTTTCCTAAAAATCTACACTATGTACGGTTCACTGCTAAAAAGGCTCAGAATATGAAAGAGTTTGAATTATTGTGTCGAAATGCCGATAAAATTTATTTGAATAAACAGAGTCCATCAAGATCTAAAACCAATTATTGATCTAGCTCAATCCTCCAATAATCTTTAGAAATTGTAATATACCCAATATTGGTATCATTCCGAAAACGGTAATATTCCCAAAAACGGTATTTTGAACGATCCCAATTTTGGGATTTTGAATGTACCCGTTTTTGGGATGCAGAACCTATCAATGAATCTACCATTGAATCAATCATCTCTCTTTTGAGAGAACGCCGTACTAATTCAAAGGCAACTCTTCGTTCCATATTCAAGAATAAACTTTAAAACTAACTTGATATATGCATCAATTTTGCACTGGCTTGAGCTGTGAGCGATTTTAATTAAAAAAATGATAAATGGTGCATCAATATTTTTAGTGGGCTTATAGAGCAAATTAGAATGATATGAGAGTGCCTGCTATAAATCTTATTTGTTTACTCATGTTCGTTGTTGGTTAGCGAATATAATAGGGTTGCTATAACGAATTGCTATATGGGGAAATGGTTAAAAATATAGTGTTTTGCTCCCTGTCTCGCGCGCGCGCGCGTTTTGTTGCAAATATACCCATTTTTTAGACGCTTAAATTATCTCTTAATTAAGCTGAGGCTTATGGAGGGTATATGGGGATTTTTGTTGAGCTCAATAATTTTGAAGTATCGAAAAGGTTAATTTTTCTCAAGACAGAGATTCATTACGGCGCACCTAAATATGCAGAAATGATTGATGAACTAAAAGAACATCATGAAATGACATATGAAAAGATTGCGTTTGTTCTGCCTATAGCGAATGCCAGTACGATTCGCGAGTGGGACTGTGGTGGTGCCAAGCCCAATTACGAGGCAGGTGAGGCATTTATTGAGTTATGGAAAACATTAACAGGGAAATCAGATCAGGATATTCCCCGGATCAAGCAATGGAGTATTTGAAAAATGTCAGCAGTAAAGCAACCAGCTTATAAACCTTTAGACTGTGATGATATGGAGCGATCAATTCAGTTGTGTAACGGCATTGAATACTTGATTGATGAATTTCAAAGGGAAATTAATGGTAAAGATCCGAATCAATTGTATAAACACGAATATCAATCACAATTGCTAAAAATCGCTGATAATTTAGAAGAGCTAATTCATCGACTTACCTATTTGGCTGGCAAGAATAATAAGGAATTTTACTTTAATCATTTATACGCGATTCTTAAGAGTTTGAGTTGTGCACCAAATGCATTAATTATTACGGCGTATTATCTTGACCCCAAACATGATTTTAAGCGTTTAGTTAATCGGAATACGTTTGAATTTGAATTAAGTCAGATTGTAAATAGAATCCAGTTTATAAAGCCTGTACTACACTCACTTTCAATTGGGCAGAAAGCAGGTATTAGAAGCATTTCCCACTACATTTAGCAAATTTTAAATATAAAAAGGGAGCTTTGATAGCTCCCTTCTTTTCGGCCCAAATATACCCATTTTTTCACTTGTGTAGAGCCATAAAATAAAATTTTACAGCTAAGAAAAACTAAGCCATGACTGAAATTATATCACCGGAAAATACTGAGCTTTTAACCTACATTATGGGGGGAGCGCATAAGCAATCATATGTACATTCAGCTCTTAATTTGCAGAATGAAATAGAGCAAAAATTAGAGTCGGGTGAGCTTGAAAAAGTAGATACTGGGCTTGTTAATCACTTTGCACCTAAAATTTATTTAAGGGAATTTAGTGCCAAAGCCGGTACTTTAGTTGTAAGTAAAATGCACCGTACTGAGCATTTCATTATGTTCTTAACTGGTAGTTTAAGTGTTATGACTGAAAATGGCATTGAGTATATTAAAGCGCCGTGTATTCAGCGAACTATGCCTGGCACAAAGCGTATAGCTTATTTCCATGAAGATTCAACTTGTATGACTATCCATCCCACTGAAAATACAGATGTACAAGAAATTGAAAAAGAAATAATAGTTCCTAGTGGTGAAGAGGAAGAATACCTCATTTCAATTGGGCATAGTACGCAGGAGTTCATAGAATGACTTGGGCAGCAACGGTAGCCGCAGCTGCAGCAGCAGTAGGTGCAGCAATTACTGGTTATTCAAGTTATCAGAATAACAAAGGCATGGCAGAGCAGGCTAATGCAGATGCAGAAGCGCAAAAAGCACGTGGTCGCCTTGAGGCTGAGCGCATCCGCAAAGAGAAGGAAAAAACTCAGTCTGCAGCACGTGCGGCACTGGCGCAAAATGGCCTTGATGTGAATGAGGGTACAGCGCTTGTAATCAATGATGAGATTGAACAGGCCGCAAACTATGATGCAAATATGGCTGAAATCACCGGTTATAACTCATCACAGCGATTAAAAGCGGAAGCAAGCCAATTTAAAAACAATGCCAATGCAGCAGCTGCTACAGGTGTTTTAAATACTACAGCAGTTGGCGCTGATGGTTATCGTGACTATACCAAGGCTAAGAAAGACGCGGCATCTCAGAATCAGGCTGCAATTATGACCGCAGCACCACCAAAAACAACAGGTGGCTGGAAATAAACCAAGCATATGAATTATTGATCAGTAAATTAAGGAGCATTAGCTCCTTTTTTACATCTAAATATACCCATTTTTTGAATGCGAATAGCATTCTAAATTACCTTTAATCGATAAATTTAAAGGTAATTAAAATGGCTAGAATCCCTATGGGTAATTTTG
The DNA here is from genome assembly GCF_044130295.1 of Acinetobacter uliginosus. NCBI lineage: Bacteria > Pseudomonadati > Pseudomonadota > Gammaproteobacteria > Moraxellales > Moraxellaceae > Acinetobacter > Acinetobacter uliginosus. Next base: position 8,880 of record NZ_JBIQOC010000044.1, read on the forward strand.
GTAACGCTATGCCTCAGGTTGGGCGCATCCAAATGCCACAAAACCAAAGCGGTCAGATGATTGCAGGTGCTTTGCAGAATATCTCACAGACAGCACAGCAACTTCATGAAAAAGAAAAACTAGAACAAGAAAAGCTAAAGATTGAGCAGGATAAGAAAGATAAGGCTGAATTTGCGCTCCAATCATCAAAGATTGGTTCTGACATCAGTCTGATTGATGAGGACCTGTTAGTCAAAATGCAGGACGGACAATTAACTTATGATGAAGCAGTAAAACAAAGACAGAATAATATTGAAACGATTAAAGGACAGTACAAGGATGTAATTCCAAAAAACTACACGCAAGCATTTGATAATTATTTTGAACAACACTCTTACCAGAGTGCTTCAAAGTATTTACCTGTTGCCCAAAAAGCCAAACAGCAACAGGGCATAGTTGAATTAAAGAGCATGATTGAAAACTACCTGAAGAACCCAAATGCTACAGAACAGGAAGTACAAGTGGGGCTTCAAACATATGCTCAATCAAAAGGTCTATCACAAGCTTATGTGGACGATACATTCTCGGAATACAAAAATAAGCGTTCTGGAAATGATGTAAACGCATTTTATCTAGCTAATAAAACAGACAGTACAAAACTTGCAGAACTCACAACTCCTGAAGCTGTTTTAAAACAACATCCCAACTTGACTCAGGAGCAAGCTGTTTACGTGAACGTAGTATTATCAACTTGGGTGAGGCCGGAACTATCCAGGGAGAATTAGGCCGTACCTTATTCCAGTTTAAGGGCTTCCCACTGGCTTATATGTTCCGTATTGGTCATCGGGCCTTCGCTCAGGGAGATATTAAGAGCCGAGTGACATTCCTGGCTTCGCTATTGGCTTATCAAACACTGGCAGGGGCTTTGATTGTCCAGACACAGAACTTGGCAAATGGTAAGAATCCAGAGCCGGTATTCACAATTGATTTCTTTGGTAAGTCACTTCTTAAAGGTGGTGGGCTTTCCTTCCTGGGTGACATTATGTCTGCGCTTTCAGATCCTACCGGTCGAAGTGCATCTGACTTTATTAGCGGACCACTCTTAGGTCAGAGTATGAAACTCGGTATGTTATTAACCGGTATGGGTAACAACATCATTGAGGGTAAGGAATCTACCCGGATGATGGAGGTGGCCAATACGCTGAAGAGTAATATTCCATTGCAAAACCTTTGGTACAGCAAATTGATCGTTGATCGAATGCTTTATTCGAAAATGCAGAATATGATTGATCCGGATTATTTGCCGAAAACACAGCAGCGGATGGAGAACTTAGGTAATAGTTACTGGTGGGATTTATCTGAATAAAATTAGGAGCTTCGGCTCCTTTTTTATTGTATGGTGATTAATTAACACACTTTAAAAATGAAAGAAATGAATAAATTTTTACTTAAGGTTTTAATGTTTTTGGCATGCTTTAGTGCATTTAATTGTATTGCTGTAGCAGCTTCAGAAGTTGATATAGCTGACATTTTTAACTCTGATGGGACGCCTAAAGAAGGATCTATTAATGGGGTTAAATTTATTTCAGCTAAAGAGAATGGATTGCTAACTTTAGCCTTATTTGATGGTGAATCGATTCCAAACAAGAATGGTGATAATTACTGGTTTTTAAGCTGCAACTCTTACAAAGATAGTTACAACATGAATGCAGTTATATGCGGAGCACAGAGAGGGGAATTCAAAATTTTTTTGGGTTCGTTAGGATATATAATTGAAATGGAAAATAAGCCAAGAGGCGGGGGGTACTATATAGTGGCATTTGATAAGGAGCCTAGTTTTGAGGCAACTTACCGTATTATTGATAAGGTCGAAGTTAAGAAATTCTTAGCCAAAATGATCGATTCAAAAAAGATGCAGTACTCTTATAAAAATGAGAAAAATAAATATATTTCTAATGAAAGGAGGATTCAGAATACAGGTCTAATAATTTCTTTGCTTAAAGATATGAGAGATTATTATTAAATTAGTCAAAAACTTCTGGTACATCGAGACTAAAGTGACAGCTTAATATTTGATGATATTCAAAATATGATTGCACCAGAATATCAAGAAAAGTATAAGAGAAAGATGCAAAAACAAGGACGTAGCCAATGGTGGGAAAGTGGTGAGGGTCTTGATGGTCTAAACTTGATTGGTTTTGAGGGAGTGGCAAAGTGAGAGCTCTGATATCTTTATTTCTACTGATGTCATTTAGTCAGTTTGGGCATACTGACACGGATGAATATAGTGTTTCTATTGGATATAGTGCAGATTTTTGTGATGTCACTAGCCATGAAATATGTATTACGCATTTTGATGAATTAACAAATGGTTTATTTAAGAAATGGGGTGATGGTCTTCCATATAATTATTTTGATGACGATTACTCTGATGCTATCAATGGGCTTCAAAATCTTTATTGTGCCGTGCTATCTGATCATATAAGAGAATTAAAATATGCTCCTGAATTTTACGATAATGGAATGAAGCTTATTGATAGTTATACAGAAAAGCATGCTGTAAGGGATTTAAAATCTTACGATGATTTAAGGAATTTTAATTCAATTGTTGGGAGCATTCCAAATTTTCGTCAATCATGGTTAGTAAATGATAAAAATGTTTTAAAGGGAATTATTTTTTCAGGTATTTCAAATGTTTTTAATGATGCAGATGTTGCGACAGATGGTGATATGAAGAGAATAAAAATTAAAAAGAAGATGAAAGACTCATACGCTAGTAATTGCATCCCTCTTTTATAAATATCGAACAAACCTCAATTTACCCCCTGTATATATCAATTATACAGGGGGTTTTTATATGCGTGATGATCAGATAGAGCAAATCAAATTACTTTATGTATAAATCTATTGTACATCTGGAAAGTGCTTTTTATATCATTTTGCCACCTAAATATAATGCTTAGTAGCTTTCATCACCATAAGATGAAGCCTTCTTTGGCGGAACAATAGTGTAGATCAATTAGAGCAATTCTAACTGTCCAATTTCATATTTATACGTCTGCCACTCACCTTCGCGCGGAACGCGCTCAACACCAGTTTCAGCTTTCCATAATTCGATAAAAGCTTCACCATGTTCAAAGTTTGGGTTTCCACCACGTGCCCATTCGGACACAGTAGATGCATTCGCCACAGGCAGAACAAACGCGATTTTTTCATGTGTCCATTTAAGCCGACTCAAATCCAGAATCATACGATTGAAGTCTGGACGCTTATATCCACGACGTTTAACGAGAAATTCTTTAACCTTCTTTTGCTGCCTTAGGTTGATAAAACGTTCGGCCTTAGCTTTTTTTAAAACTGTGCTATCAATGCCACAATCATTTATAAACATTACTATTGAACTCCTTGGATCTGATTCAAAGCTTCATGGTCTAAGTTAGTAAATTGACAGTATTTCAATTGAGAGTGCATATAGGCGGTACCAGCTTCGCCGTGGCGGTTTTTTCCCACGATGGCCTCGGCAATACCCCGGTATTGGGAATCTTTGTTATAAACTTCGTCCCGGTACAAGAAAACAATTTGGTCAGCATCTTGTTCAATTGCACCAGACTCACGTAGATCTGACATTACTGGACGTTTGTTTGGACGTTTCTCTAACTCGCGATTGAGTTGTGACAAAAGGACAATGACACACTCAAACTCCTTGGCCATAGCTTTTAATTCACCAGTAAAGTAGGCGATCTTTAAATCTTCCCGGGCAAATTGCTTTGTAGTTTTCATGATCTGTAGATAATCAACCAGTACGACACCTACAGAACCATATTGGTGCTTTACCTTGCGAATGGATTCACGGATATTTGCAATAGAAGGCCGTGAAGTATCATTGATGTGCATTGGCACACTTTTAAGCATCACGACGGCGTTTGTATACGCTGTAAATTCTTCCTTAGGAAGCATGTGTGGGGAATTACGTACTACTCCAATATTTGCCGGTGCAATAGCACAGCAGAGACGCATGGCGATTTGTTCTTTTGGCATTTCACCAGACATGATCAAAGCAGGCTTTCTCTGAACAACGGCTACGTTATTGGCAATTAGCTGAAGCATAGTGGTTTTACCCATGGCAGGACGGGCAGCCACTACCATCAGGCAGCCTGGCTCAATATCCCCTAACTTTTTGTCCAGGTCATAGATACCAGTTTGAATACCTTTAATTGATGTTTCCCCCGCAAGAGTCGCTTCAATCTTTCGGTGCATTTCCGTAAAAGTATTGGCTGCTGCATCATGGATGTGAAATAGAGATTCACTTCCTGATTCAGTATTCAGATCGGCAAAAGCAGCTTGTGCATTTTGTACCAGCTCACCACGACTGATAGTTAAATGCCGGGCTTGTTGGATTACTTTTAATGCTTCAGCTTCAACCTGACGGCATGCGGTAAAATCCTTCAATTTTTCTACGTACGATTGCAGATTGTAGAAACTGGAAGGAGCATCACTCATTAACTGCATGAGATATTTCTCACCACCTGATGCTTCGCCATGATTGCGCATTTCAAGCCATTCATTGACGAGTACAGCGTCATATGGTGAGTTTTTAGCATCAAGATCAACAATTGCATTAAAAATCAGTTTGTGGCGTGTTGCGTGAAAATCTTGTTCTGTCAGTAGACTTTCAACCTGAGCATAAGAACCAGCAACAGTCATTAGGGCTGCAAGAACTGCTTGTTCAATTTGTAGATTGTGAATTGGGGGAGTATTGGTATTCATTCGATGCTCCCAAGTAAACTTTTAGGTTTGCTATCGGTCAAATTAATAAGCGGTTGCTCGACTGCAGCGGTATTGAGTCCAGACTGGTTCACATAATTTGGATTAGCTTTTTGGTAGCGTTCAAATTTATCGATGATCCAGCGAACGAATGAATACAATTTTCTTGCGTTGGGCATTACTTGGCCAGCGTAGTGAGCATTGAATGCACCCAATTGAAATTCGAAATCCGGCAATCCAAAAATTAATTCCAGATTCCGTTGTTGACCCGCAGTATTTAGCACATTGATTAATTGATTTTTATCTGGAATCCAATCGTGTTCTTGAGAGAGATTCATTGATAGATTCAATGGTTGGTTCTGCATCCCGTTTTTGGGATTGTTCAAAATCCCGTTTTCGGGATTGTTCCAATTATTGGAATCATTCCGTTTTTGGGTTTGTTTAATATTCCCGTTTTTGGGTGTATTTGTTCTGGATTTAGCATCCTTTTTTGAACCTGAATCATCCCAATTATGGGTATATTCTTCACGTCCTTTGACGCCGTTTAGTTTGAGAACTTTAACCCGTTTGGTCGGTCCAGCACGCTCACCTGTATCTACAACCAGACCTGATTTAATAAGATCACTAAGGACTTTCTGAACTGTCTTTTTGTCCAGGACGGTATCTTTTGCAAGGCGTTCTATACTCGGCCATGCTGTATGATGTTCACTTGCTCGATCTGCTAATGAAAGCAGAACGAGCCGTTGTGAAGAGTTGCATACTGGGGCAGTCCACGCCCACCGTGTTGCATCAATGCTCACTAGACCCTCCTTGCCGGCTATTTTTGATCACGGCATTAAAGAGGCGATCTGGTGTTATGCGGACTGACTCAGCATAGGCAGATGATGATGGTGGAAGCTTAGACTCAGAACTAGGCTGAATTGTATTTTTTTCAGAAGAAGCAGGAAGCTTAGTCATTTTTAGATACCTCCCATGCCGCTTCATATTTTTCGCGTTCAACATCGAAAGTGTTGCTATGGTTATCAGCCAAATACGCAGCAATATGGATTAAGTTATCAAGACCACCAAATACAGCGCTATGAATATTCTGCTTCACGGCGTCTTTAACTATCTCAGCTTCATCTTTAATTTGATAAAACATAGTTTGAAGCCAAGATGTATTTTCATAAGCTAATGAGTAAGCATCGTGCAGATCACCCGCGTTGTATTGGTCATCGGGTTCTTGTTTATGTCTTTTAAGCTCAAGGCCATAGGTATCCGCTTGACTGTTAGCAAGCTGGTGGGAGATTACGATTAGATTTTCGAGTTCAGCAAAAATAGTGGAGTCGACTTTATTTTCTTCTGCATACGCTTTAACAAACACCGTTGCTTTGCTGATCTGATTAGTCAGAGTTCGAAGCTGTATGGCAGATTCAGATGCAAGTGAGTAAGCACTGATAATATCTGCGACACTGTAGAAAGGAATTAATTGTTCTGATAATTGAATTTGTACTTTAGCGTTCATGATGAATGCGCTCCTTTTACAAGTTTAGGAGCTTCACAAATCTCTGCTAAAAGATTGGTGTGAAGCTCAGAAGGGTTAGCAGACCGGTGTAAAAGGTACCCGGCACACCTAAAGGTGTCCCTCCCGAGCTCCACATAGCGATGCGGATGCATAGAGATTTTACGCATAAAAAAAGCCCGAAGCGGACTGTATGCGCCTTTTACATTGTAGCCTGCTAAAGCTAATTCAGTGATTTTGCACTGAACAGGATCAATATAGCCGATGATTTTTGATTTGAAAAGCCTTAACTGGAAAATATTTTGAAAATTCATGGCCGCTCCCCAAATCTTTTGGCAAGAATTTGCATGCCTTTTGGCAGGATAAAAAACTCAGTCTGTGTGAAGCTATACGGCTGACCTGAAGGTTTTACACCTTCTTTATGAGAATATTTGGTTTCGCAATAACCACGACTTTCACTGTAATAAGTTGAAGCCCGGGCATCATTTAGATAACGATCCCAGCTATGTTCTCGAAGCCATTTGGCTAAAACATGCTGCTTTACATTCAATATTTTGCAGGCTTGCTGAAACTTCACGCCGTGTTCAGTGTGGGTAATCGTTTCTATCGCTTTGGATAATGTTTGGTTTTCTGCATTCAGCTGTAGGTTCTGTTTGGCCTGAACTTCGATCGCTTGCAAAAGGTGCTGAGGATTGCTGATATCGAATGCTGGAATCTGCTGCTCAAGTTCGTACCAACGCTTTACAATTGCTGCAGTGAACTCAGGGCAGAGCTGCGCAACTACTGTAATTGAGTCAAGCTTGCCTTGTTCTCCTCTGAACACGTACTCAATACTTGGGCGACCGCTAGTAGGCTTTTCCACCGTTGGTGGTAAAGTTATAACCCCACGTTCCGCCAAGCGTTCGATAGTTCTTTTAACTGAATCTGGTCTAGTTTTTGTTAACTCAGCTATATCTGAGCTCAACATTTCTTGAGTCGAATTTTTTAGAATATTTGTGGAAGCACTCATAATCAAGCCTCCATAATTACAAGGCTTTGTTTCTTACTGTTGTGCCATTCTAAAAGCTCCGCGTAGTCGAAATATACAGGGGCTTGTTTTGTATCGCCGAATTTCAATGGGCGTGGAAAGGTAGCATCAGTGCGTATGATATGACGCAGTGATTCACGGCTTACATCTAACAATTCGCAAGCTGTTTTGAACTGTACTCGTAATGGAGAAATAGACATAAAAATACCCATACATGAAAAAGTATGGGGTGATTATGTATTTGATTTATATTAGTTAATAGTGAGCAAGTTCCACTTAATATAGGTTAAGTTTCACTTGGTCAATATTCTTTTTGTCTGCCTCCCAGCTTTGCATACGCAGGAGCAATATCTCTAATCCAATCTTTTAAAGATTCTACTTTATCTGGTAGCTGTTCTCGGTGTTCAGTTTCGCATAATGTATTCCATACTTGCTGACACATTGAACCTATTTTTATTTTTCGCTCTTTGTCATTTTTCCATAAGTGTAATGCAATCGCTCTTGCTGCCACTTGTGCCTCTATTTTTGCCTGACTTTTACCTTGAGGTTTTTTAGATGTTTGCTGTGTTATTAGATCTTCAAAAGTTGACTGTTCTTTTTCACGGATAACCAAGACACCATCTATGATTCTGGAAAGTTGATAATGTGTTATGAGAATATCCGTTCTATTGATAATTTGAAGTAAGAGATCTGTACTATTGCCATCAATAGTTATGTGAGCTGTTTCTTTTGGTTCCACAAAATCATTTAGAGTCATGTATTGGCTAATTGATTTAAGCTGTATTCCATAGATCATTATATCAACAAGAGATTTAACCACATCTATATCAATTTTACTGTGATAAAGATGATTTATAATGGGAGGGTAAGGGCTTTCTCTTTTAAATAATTCTAAAAAGTAATTTGGGGGATTTGCCGTAAAAGAGTCGGCAATATCTAATAAATTAAGAAAATTACTAATGTTGCTATCAAAATTGCATTTTTTTTCTAAAGTTAAAATTTTGATTGCTTCTAGTGGAATTTGAAGCAAGCATCCTTTACTTAAAAATGAATTAAGTATCGCATTCACTATTGTTTCTATTGTTTCATCATGTCTTAGATGTATATCGGTATATCCACCAAATTTATCAACATCAGTACGCTCATCATATTCTGGTGTCATATCTTCAGAATAATAAGCCACTCCTTCCCATCCTTTAGCAAAAATATAAAGCTTCAGATCGTACACTAAAGCCATGGATAACAGTTTTTTGCTATCGTAATAGTCTACTTTTAGTAGTCTGTTTAATTCTTTTGATGCTTCTTTTAAACTATAAAAAGGAGCTGGATTTTTAATATCACTCATTATTATTCATATCTCCTACAGTATTCTTAATAAATCAATAAGCCAATTCGGATTAGGCATCCGACTTTCGGAAGCTAATCTAGACTTAGCAAACTGTTAAAATCGGTTATTTGGCGAGTTTTGCATATTTGAAATTGATTACATCATCATTAAGCAATTGCTGAGTAAAGTCATATGGACTGATATGCTTCACTCGGTTGGCTTCTAGGTAGTCACTCCACCAGTTGAGCATGGCTTTACGCTCTTCCAGATATTCTGCCTGATGGGTATAAGCGAGCCGGACCTGATCACGCTCTTGGTGACTCATTTGCTTCTCTACAGCTTCTTTTTGGAATAGGGTGCTTTGTACCAAGGCAGAACAAGCCATCCCCCTAAAACCATGTCCGCATATATCTTTATTAGTGTCATAGCCGATACGGCGTAGGGTCTTGTTGATTGTGGACTCGCTAATAAAACCTTGAGGGTCACCGTTTTTAGGGAATACATTTTTTGTCATTCCGCTATATTTGTGGATTTCTTTGAGCAGGGTAATAGCTTGAGGTGAAAGTGGTATTAAGTGGTCTAATTTCATCTTGGCACCACGATTAGAAAACTTTTGTCCTGGGATGAACTCTCTTTCTCCCGGGATAGTCCATAGGCCTTTTTGAAGATCAAACTCACTCCAACGTGCAAAACGAAACTCACTGGAACGTACAAATGTATGAAGTGCAAATGCCGTACATAATTTCGTTATAGGGTAACCTTTATCACTTTCTAATCTTTGCAAAAGCTCAGGCAGTTGCTCTAAAGGTAATTGAGGATGATGTTTAGACTTTTTCGTTATTACAAAAACATCTTTTAGAAAATAAGCAGGATTCTCTTCTATAAGGCCGCGTGATATTGCATAAGAAAATATGCTGCTAAATCTTTGACGAGTTTTCTTTAATACTTCTGTATATCCAGATTCTTCAATGGAGCGTAAAACTTTAACAAGGTCTTTAGGCTTTACTGCATCTATCGATTGTTGCCCGATGATAGGGAAAACATAATCTTCTAAGTTCTTTAATGCTCTTTCTGCTGTATGTCTAATCCAGCGACCTGTATTGCTATATTCCTTATGCCAGTCTCGAGCTATAACCTCAAAACTATATGCATTATTCAATTTAGCTTTTTGCACTTCGCTGTATTCAATTGGATCTATACCATTAGCAATTAGTTCTTCTAATTCACGGCGCTTATCCCTGGCAGCTTTTAAGCTTAAAGCTGGGAAGTTGCCTAAAGTCATTAAGCCATCTTTACCATTGGCTCTTTTATATTTAAATCGCCATACCTTTGATCCGCTCTTTCGGATAAACAAAATAAGTCCATGACCATCATACAAAGAGTAGTCTTTTTCCTGTGGTTTTGCCCCAGTACATTTGGAGTCAGATAGCGGAATAGTCTTTTTGGCCATGATTGAATAAGGATACATATTAAGTAGAACTGCATATATCCTCAATCATATCCTTATATTTTGCAACTATATCCTTATATATTCACTTATATTTTGTTATGTTTTTATCTTATCTATATGAATATAAATTACTTTTAACTAAATTATTTTATATTTTGCTATCGGGGTGGTGCGCCCTGCGGGACTCGAACCCACGTCGGTCGCTTAGGAGGCAACTGCTCTATCCAGTTAAGCTAAGGGCGCAATGCGCAGCTAATGTAGCGCAAATACCGGTAAAAAAAAAGTTATTGTCGAAACAATAACTTTTTAAAATGATTTTTATGTTTAAGATTTCTTCGTCTTTAGGCTTTTAAATAGGCCAAACATCAGCACTATCCAGACGGGAATCATCAATACGGATTCTTTAAAACCTTGGGTCCACATAATATAAAGTACTGTCGCAATAAAGATCAGTACCACATAATTGCTGACAGGAGCCCAGAGTGCAGGGAACTTGGTTTGAATCGCAGCGTTTTTGACAGCCTGTTTGAATTTCAGATGTGTCAAACTAATCATGGCCCAGTTGAGTACCAAGGCACCTACGACCACATACATCAAGTGGCCCAAAGCGTCTTCTGGGACAAAGTAGTTTAAAAGCACACAACCGAAAATGAGCAGGGCTGAGAATAAAACAGCGGGAATAGGCACACCTTGTTTATTTACTTTCATGAACGCTTTCGGTGCATTGCCTTGCTGTGCCAGACCATACAGCATACGGCTATTCGCATACATACCGCTGTTATAAACAGACAGTGCCGCAGTCAAGATAATGAAATTGAGTAGATGTGCTGCCCAGCCAATTCCGAGTTGACTGAAAATCATTACAAATGGACTTTTATCCATACCACCCAGTTCCAGCTGGTTCCAAGGTACTAAGGATAAAAGAATCGTGAGTGAGCCAATATAGAAAATCAGAATACGGAACACGACCTGGTTAATGGCCTTAGGAATGGTCTTTTCCGGGTCTTTGGCTTCTGCAGCCGCCATACCAATCAGTTCAATACCGCCAAAGGCGAACATGAGGAAAGCCAGCATATAGAACAGGCCTTCAAAACCATTCGGGAAGAAACCGCCATGTGACCAAAGATTGCTAAATGAAGAGGTTGATCCTGCATCTGCGGTCAGTAATAAATACAGGCCGAAAACAATCATGGAAATCACGGCAGTCACTTTAACAATGGAAAGCCAGAATTCGGATTCGCCATAAAACTTGACATTGCCGAGATTGACCAGAGTAATGACAATGAAAAAGAACAGTACCGAAGCCCATGCAGGAATATGCGGCCACCAGTAATTAATATATTTGGCGACTGCAGTAAGCTCTGTCATGGCAACCAGAACGTACAAAATCCAGTAATTCCAGCCCGCCAGGAAGCCCGGGAATTTGCCCCAATATTTATTGGCAAAGTGGCTAAATGATCCTGCTACAGGCTCATGAACAATCATTTCACCCAGTTGGCGCATGATTAAAAAGGCGATTAAACCACCAATGGCGTAACCCAAGATGATGGAAGGACCAGCAGATTGGATGACCTGTGCGGAACCTAAGAATAAGCCTGTCCCAATTGCACCGCCCATGGCGATCAGTTGGATATGACGGTTCTTTAAGCCACGCTGAAGTTTGGAAGACTCGTTGTTCAAAGTATTCAGCCCGACAATGTGTAAGGAAAGGATTGAAATGGATTGTAATAGATTGAAATGTATAAGCCTAGTACGGGCTCTAGAGAGGGATTGTTAAAAAATAATCATATAAAAAATATTTTATATATTCCTATTTTGAATCAATAAATTAATTTTATTTTTTAATACATAAAATAAAATGATGTAAATGATGAAAAAAAGTTTGGTATTCGTTTTTTATACTTAAGTCAAGAAAGCATCTATTTCATAAAAAAATCGCTATGATACTTTTTAGCATTTTGCTGACGGCGATGTACAACAATGATAAATGAAAGGATAAAAGAGAAATGAGTTTTGCTCCACAAATCAAGATTCCAGCAACTTATATGCGTGGCGGTACCAGTAAAGGGGTGTTCTTTAAACTGGATGACTTGCCACAAGCTGCACAGCAGGCTGGAAAAGTGCGTGATCAGTTATTGCTGCGAGTGATTGGAAGCCCTGATCCATATGGCAAGCAGATTGATGGCATGGGTGGAGCAACTTCAAGTACCAGTAAAACCGTGATTTTGGCCAAAAGTGCCCAGCCAGATCATGATGTCGATTATTTATTTGGACAGGTTTCGATTGATCAGCCTTTTGTGGACTGGAGTGGCAACTGCGGTAACTTAACGGCTGCAGTCGGCTCATTTGCCATTTCCAATGGCCTGGTCAGTGCAGAACGTATTCCTGAAAATGGCATTTGTACAGTCCGTATCTGGCAAGCCAATATCCAAAAAACCATTATTGCCCATGTGCCGATCACCAATGGACAGGTGCAGGAAACAGGTGATTTTGAGCTGGATGGGGTGACTTTCCCGGCAGCTGAAGTTGCCATTGAATTTCTGGACCCGGCTGATGATGGTGAAGAGGGCGGAGCCATGTTCCCAACGGGGAATGTCGTAGATACCCTGGAAGTGCCAGAAATCGGAACTTTCCAGGCGACCTTTATTAATGCTGGTATTCCGACCATCTTTTTAAATGCTGAAGATATTGGCTATGAGGGTACAGAATTACAGGATGCTATCAATAGCGATGCTCAGGCACTGGCACGTTTTGAAACTATCCGTGCTTATGGCGCAAAACAGATGGGTCTGATTCAGGACATTTCTGAAGCGGAAAAGCGCCAGCATACCCCGAAAATTGCCTTTGTATCGAAACCTAAAGCCTACACATCTTCAAGCGGTAAAGACATTCAAACCACTGATGTTGATTTGCTGGTTCGTGCCTTGTCGATGGGCAAACTGCATCATGCCATGATGGGAACGGCTGCAGTGGCGATCGGTACAGCTGCTGCGATTCCTGGAACTTTGGTTAATCTGGCAGCAGGTGGCGGAGTACGTGAAGCGGTACGCTTTGGACATCCATCAGGTACCTTAAGAGTCGGCGCACAAGCTGTGCAGGAAAATGGACAATGGGTGGTCAAAAAAGCTGTCATGAGCCGCAGTGCGCGGGTACTGATGGAAGGCTGGGTTCGAATTCCGAAAGATAGCTTGAAATAGCAAACAAGATAGAGAATCTTGCGAGAAAGCAGTATCATGCTGCTTGTCATTGATCAATAAGTTAGCCTGATTAAAGCTTAAACGATGATGACGGTTCAATTCTCATGTAGATGAGGAATCGCAAGTTCTCTGTCGAAGGTGACAAGAGCGTTGTATATTAGATCGGGGTCATTTTTAATTTTCCCGATCTATTCCCAAAGCAAAGTATTCGAGGCGAATGTGTCATCTTTAACTGACGTGCAAGCAAATGCATTAACTCAAGCACAGCAACGTATTCAACAAGATTTATTAACGGCATTAGACGCATTTTCCATTCCGGAGCCGCTTAAAGGGGCTGTGTATCATGCGGTCATGCTGGGTGGAAAACGGGTACGTCCTGCACTTTGTTATGCCACCGCTGCTTTAAAACCGAATGCAAATTTTGCTGCCGTACGCCGTGCTGCAGTCGCCATTGAAATGATTCACTGTTATTCACTGGCCCACGATGATTTACCCTGTATGGATAATGATTCCTTGCGTCGTGGTCAACCAACCTGTCATGTCGCTTTTGGGGAAGATACGGCATTATTGGCAGGGGATATTTTGCAGTCGATGGCCTTTGAAATCTTGGGCAGTCGCCTGTTTGATCAGGGCCCGGCAGTTGCTCCGACCATTGTTTTAAAACAGATGCAAATTCTGGCGACTGCCAGCTCGAAAATGGTCTGTGGTCAGGTGCTGGATTTACAGGCTGAAGGCAAGCGTGTGGATCAGGATGCTCTGGAAAATATTCACCGCAATAAAACCGGTGCCCTGATTTCTGCAGCCGTGATGATGACAGCCGTGACCGTATTTGAAGGCACAGATCCTGCTATTCCTAAACTGCGTGAATATGCGCAAGCGATTGGACTGGCCTTTCAGGTGCAGGATGATATTCTGGATATTATTTCCGATACGGCAGTACTGGGGAAAACTGCGGGTAAGGATGAGCAAGTAGATAAATCAACTTATCCTGCACTCATGGGGCTGGAAAAAGCTCAAGCCTATGCCAAAGAGCTGCATGATCAGGCCTTTAATGCTTTGGAGATGTTTGCTGAAAATGCAGTTGAATTGAACCAGATTTCAGAATTTTTATTGGCGCGTAAAAGTTAATTTGATTCAAATACAGCAGCCAAGACTAAAAAAAGAGGATCATAAATCCTCTTTTTTTATAAGCTTAGACTGTAAAAATTATTTAGATGCTTTATATAGGCGGTCACCTTCATCGAAACGGGTGGTGACTTCAGCAGAAGGGGCTTTACCCAGCAGGCTGACCACGACAATGGCAATGATTGAAGCAATGAAGCCGGGAATAATTTCATAAACACCGGTATTGCCCAACAGGTTTTTCCATAGAATCACCACCACAGCGCCGACCAGCATACCTGCAAGTGCGCCATTTAAAGTCATACGACGCCAGAACAAAGACAGAATAATCAGTGGACCAAAGGCTGCACCAAAACCTGCCCATGCATAAGCCACCAAACCTAAAACTTTGGATTCAGGGTTTCCAGCCATCCAGATGGCAAGCAGGGCAATCAGTAACACCATGAGGCGGCCAATCCAGACCAGTTCTTTTTGTGTGGCATTTTTACGCAAGAAGGATTTGTAAAAGTCTTCGGTCAAGGTACTTGAGCAGACCAGTAACTGACAACTCAGGGTACTCATCACCGCGGCTAAAATGGCAGCCAGTACAATACCTGCAATCCACGGATTAAACAGAATTTTGGTCAGTTCCATAAATACAGTTTCAGGATTGGCCGTCACAGCACCAGCCAGTTCCGGATGCTGCTGGAAGTAGGCAATCCCAAAGAAGCCTGCTGCCACCGCACCACCTAGACATAACGTCATCCAGGTCATACCGATACGGCGTGCATTGGGAATGGATTTCACCGAATCTGCTGCCATAAAGCGCACCAGAATATGTGGTTGACCAAAGTAGCCTAAGCCCCAGGCAAGTAAGGACATAATCGCCACAAAGCTTAGATCACCCATGATATCCATCGCTTGTGGACGTGCAGCTTCAAGTGCCAGAGTCATTTGCGACAGGTCGGAGAAGCTCAGAATGGTCACAATAGGGGTGAGCAACAAAGCAAAAATCATCAATGACGCTTGAATGGTGTCGGTCCAGCTGACCGCGAGGAAGCCACCGATAAATACATAACTGATGGTGGCAATCGCACTGATCCACAGTGCCGTGCTATAGGACAGGTCAAACATGTTTTCAAACAGGCGCGCACCAGCCACCATGCCGGAAGCACAATAAATGGCAAAGAAAATCAGAATAATGAAAGCCGATGCCACACGTAAAATTTTCTTCTGGTCATTAAAACGGTTGGAAAAATAGTCCGGCAAGGTCAGGGCATTGTGCTGTACTTCGGTGTGTACACGTAAACGTCCGGCCACCAGCAGCCAGTTGAGCCATGCACCAATAATCAGGCCAATTGCAATCCACATTTCAGATAAACCTGAAAGATAAATTGCGCCGGGAAGGCCCATCAGCAACCAGCCACTCATATCTGAAGCACCGGCAGAGAGCGCTGTCACGAAACTACCTAAACGACGACCCCCTAAAATGTAATCAGAGAAATTGGCTGTCGCGCGATAAGCCATAAGGCCAATCGCGATCATGGCGACAATATAAAAAAGAAAGGTAATCAGGGTCGGATTCAGGGAGTTCATACGGTATCCATTTACAAGGTGGACAGTAGATCGAAATACAGGCTTTTAAATAAAAAGCACAAATCATTTCAAAAAATAACGCGAAATTTAACCATAGATTAAAAAAAATTGCAGAGTTTTTCTCAATGTAAATAAAAATAGACAGCAAAGGCTGTCTATTTTTTAATATAAAAGAGTAGCTTACTGGTTGCGTCCCATTACTCCACGGATGGTGTTCAGGATGTCGGCAGGTAAGACTACAGTTTTGGCATTGTTGGACTTCGACATGTCCTGCATGGCTTTGACATATTGTTCACCAAGCAAATAAGCAACTGGAATTTCCTTATCACCCACGGCTGAAGTCACCATCTCAATGGCTTTTTGTGAGGCTTCAGCCAAGACGACTTGTGCTTCTGCATCACGGCGTGAAGCTTCCAGACGACCATCGGCCTCTAAAATGGCGGCCTGTTTTTCACCATCTGCCTTGGTCACGGTAGCGCGACGCTGACGCTCGGCAGCCGCTTGTGCTTCCATTGCAGCCTGCATGGTAGATGAGGGTTGAATATCCTGAATTTCCACAGTTTTCAGGGTAATGCCCCAATCGGAAATATCATCGGAAATGGCGGCTTTCAGTTTTGCTTTAATGTGATCACGTGAGGATAGCGCATCATCCAGATCCATTTCACCGACAATTGAACGAAGTGAAGTTTGCACCAGGTTCTGAATGGCCCAAGTATAGTTTTCAATGCCGTAAACCGCTTTTTCCGGGGTAGTGATATTAATGTACGCCACTGCATTCATCAGCAGTACCGCATTGTCACGGGTAATTACTTCCTGTGAAGGAATATCCAGCACGATATCTTTGGTGGTGACTTTATAAGCCACTTCATCAATATACGGAATGACAAAACTGAGTCCCGGTCCCAAAGTGGTATGGTATTTACCCAGACGTTGCACGATCCATTTATAACCCTGCGGGACAATGCGCACCCCTTTAAAAATGGTCACGCCGGCAAAAACCAGCAGTGCTAAAACAATAATTGTTCCACCAGACATGTTATTTCCTCACTTATATATTTTCGTTATTGGGATGGTGTGGTTTAACCACCAGATCATTGCCGAGAATATCGACCACGCGAACTCGATCACCCACTTCTACCGGAGACAGAGTCCGACAGTTCCACTCATCTGACCCCAAAACCGGCATGGGAAAACGCACCGTGATCAGTTCATGTTGCATATGAGTCTGAATGACCATGCCCACCTGACCAATAGTCGCTTCACGAGATAATCCGGCTTTGGTTTTATCAATAGAAAGTGGTTTGATAAATTTGAACCACAACAAGGTGCATAGCACAGATAGGATAATCCAGGTGACAATCTGGGTGGTTAAGCCCATCATCGGAAACATCCAGAATAAAACACCGACCATGATGGCTGCGATGCCAAACCATAGTGCAGCAAAAGCGGGGATTACCAATTCAGAAAGCATCAGTAATACCCCGAGTACAAACCAATGCCAAGGTTCGAATGCAAATTCCATACATCTACTCGTGTATTGTCAAAATAAAGAGAGACTATAAGGCCTCCATATCAATTTAGCAGATGAATAAGTCTTTGAATATTAAAAAAGCATATTTTTTAGATTCTGGATTTTGGCGCGGATTTAAAGGCTGCGGGTGATTTTTTAAAGTCGCTGATTGCCTTTTTAATGGCGATGATTTTCAGCTGGGTCGCTTTTTCGCCTTCTAGAATGGATGCATTGCTGGCTTTTAAATCCAGCGTGCCTAAATGTCCTACTTTAGGCTGAATGATCACATTGGCCTGATTCAGTTCTTCATGAATGCTTTGTTGACCCATAATATTAATGGTCTGGTCCAGCAGGCCCCACATATTCATCGGTTGATTGCCACTCGGTCGTGCAGAAATGTCGACGGCAATAACAATATCTGCACCCATCGCTTTCGCTGTTTTCACCGGAATCGGGCTGACCAGCCCCCCATCGACATACTGTTTCCCACCGATGGTAGCGGGAACAAAGACATTGGGGATACTGCAGGAAGCACGCACGGCCTGACCGGCATTGCCTTTAATAAATTCAGCTTTAGTGCCGGTGTCCAGACGGGTCGCAACCGCTGCAAAGCGAATCGGGAATTGCTCAATCGGTTTATTAGCAATATGCTGGTTCACATAATTCTGCAATTTTTGACCTTGTACAACACCTTGACTGTTTAGGGTTAAATCACGGATATCCGATTCTTTTAAAGTCAGTGCTATTTGCTGTAGTTGATAGGGCGTTTTACCACTGGCATAAATACTGCCGACAAAACTTCCGGCACTGGTTCCGGTAACGATTTTTGGCTTAATGCCGTGCGATTCTAAAACTTTTAGCACACCAATATGGGCAAATCCTTTAGCCCCACCACCCCCAAGCGCAATGGCAATGACAGGTTCACGGGCCTTGATGGCTGTGGTTTGCGGTGGGGTTTTGGTGGTTTTATCACAGCCAATCAGTCCAAGACCTAGTAGAGCAATGAAAGAATATTGCACAAGCTTCATGGTTGAATTTGTATATCAATTTGATGAAAAGTTGCGCACATGACAGCAGATAATTGCTATTTTGACTAGCTGTTTTTTAAACGTTTTTGTAATGGCTTGGCTAACCAGTCCGGATTTTTGGCTGAAAATTTGCCGGTATAGTGATCCAAAATCTGTTCTACATCCTGCGCGTAATTTCTTGTTGGCTGAAACACGCCCAGACAGTGTATCGCCTTGTTTTTATAATCCAGTGAAAACATCACAATCGGGATATGCGCACCCACGGCAATGCGGTAAAAACCACTTCTAAACGATTCAGCCTGTTTGCGTGTTCCTTCCGGTGCCATACCGACCCAGATCTGCTGTTGCGTATTAATGAAGTCGATAATTTGCTGAGTGGTACCTTGTTGGATACTGCGATTGACCGGAATCACCCCAATCCATTCAAGTATGGGTTTCAGCGGTGTGTTAAATAGGGTGTGTTTGCCAAAAACCGTGATCTTGATGCCCAGTCCAAGCAGTGCGGCAAAACCGTGCCAGGCATCGATATTCGAGGTATGTGGAGAAATAATGGCGACCGCTTTCGGTAGGTTGGGAAAATCACCCTCAAAACTCCAGCCTTGGGCAAGAAATAATTTTTTGAAAATATTTCGGCTTAAGTGACCACTACGGGCAGGCACCTGATCGGGTAAGATCGGAAAGTGTTGAGTCATGGTGTCTGATTGCACTCCCGGATAAATTTATCGGCTTTTAAACATGTTAAGCTTTTGTAAAATAAGATTCATTGGCAAAATATCAACTGTCATTCAGCTTGCCTGATCAAAACAGTCAATCCGGTTTTGACCCGAAGGGCCCACTATGCCGAGTACACGTAACATCTATCTCTTGTTGTTCTCTTTATATTGGGCCCAAGGTTTACCGGTTGGTTTTATGACCCATGCCTTACCCGTTATTTTACGTGCCCAAGGGGTATCGCTGGCACAGATTGGCGGTTTTGGCTTATTGATGTTGCCCTGGTCAATCAAAATTTTCTGGGCACCATGGGTTGACCATTTTGGCTATGCAGCATTTGGACATTACCGTAGCTGGATTATTCCGACCCAGTTATTGAGTGTGGTGGTATTGACTGGCTTATCTTTTCTGCCGATTCAGGCTTTAAACCAGCCTGAATATTTGCTGGCTTTTTTTGTGGCTTTACTGAGCATGAATCTGGTCGGTGCAACGCAGGATATTGCTACCGATGGTCTGGCAGTCAATATGCTGAACAGTCAGCAGCAACATTGGGGTAATACCTTTCAGGTCATTGGCTCACGACTAGGCTTTATTGTCGGTGGAGGGGCTATTTTATGGGCACTGGACTGGCTGGATTGGCAAAGCACATTTTTAATCTTGGCGGGACTGGTGCTGTTGAATACTTTACCGATTTTATGGCTGAAAGAACCGCAACGATTAAAGCATATGCCGTCCAGTACCGAAGCAGGAACATTTCGCTGGCAAAAAATAAAAGATTATCTGGCTTATTTTTATCGAGAGCAAAATCTTGCTGCATGGTTAGCGGTGCTCATCACCTTTAAAATTGCCGATGGTTTAGCTGGGCCTTTGCTGAAACCCTTAATGGTGGATTTAGGACTGACATTTTCCCAAATTGGCATTTATGTGACCATGCTTGGCGCTGTGGCTGCACTCATCGGTGCAGGGCTTGCAGGGTTCAGCCTGAAGTATGTGTCCCGTGAGCATGCTTTACTCGGTTTTTCTATTCTGAAAATTTTCACTTTGGCTGCCTACGCATGGCTAGCTGTTCAATATGAGACCCAAGGTCCTATTGAAACTTGGATGATCTATCTGATTAATGCTGCTGAAGACATGATTTCCGCCATGCTGTTGGTGGTGATGCTGACTCTGGTCATGCAATACAGCCGCAAACATTTGGCAGGAACAGATTTCACTTTCCAGGTGGCGTTGATGGCAACCGTGAGCGGTGGACTGTATAGCCTAAGCGGGATTTTAGGCGATCTCCTGGGTTATGCGAGTTATTTAAGCTTGATTACTGTGTTGGCATTGCTCTGTATTTTCCCGATTATGAGATGGAAAAACAGTTTGCTTTAAACCCTAAAAGCTTTTTAATTCAATTCAATATACATTTAAAACCTAAGGATTAAATAAGATAACTAAATAAAAATTAAATCATTTTTTTAAATATTTCTGAATTGTAACATCTGTTACAGAATAACTTAGGGGTATTTATAGATGAAAACCAAATTAGCAGCAGCGATTGCATTAAGCCTACTGGCAGCACCAACTTTTGCAGCGCCAACTCTTTATGGGGAAATTGATGCAAGTATCGATTACTTACCAGAAGATAATGCGTCACCTGTTTCTGATCGTGACGTTGTTGAGGTAAGTTCTAACAGCTCTTTCATTGGTTTAAAGGGTGAAGAAAAACTGAACGATCGTCTAAATGCAGTTTATGCGATTGAATGGGGGCTCAGCGCAGATGGAGATAGTACAGACTGGACTACGCGTAACCGTTTTGTCGGTTTAAAAGATGCTCAGCTCGGTACTTTAAAAGTGGGTGCACATGACACGCCATTGAAGCAACTCTCAAGTCCAGTTGATACATTTAACAACTACGTTGCTAACAAAGCAGATGTAAACGGTATTTTCACTGGCGAAGCCCGTATATCGAATGCAGTCATTTATGAATCTCCAGCAATTAAATTGCCTACAGGTGCCATTAAAGTGAATGCGTTGTTGGCCTCTGGTGAAGATTCAGGCATTGCGAAAGGTAATGGCTCGTCTAAAACTGCTGGTCGTGGTTTAGGCGACGCATGGTCTGCATCTGTAGTCTATGACAGCCCAGTCGTTGTGGCGGGTATTGCTTATGATAAAGCTATTCCAAGTAATTTTGCAGGACGTGGTTTTGTCAATGCATCTACTCCCGAAGTAACTGCTGGTGCTGCAGGCAGTGCGTTTGCCGCAGCAAATACACTACGTGCCATTGGTCGTGTAAACATTGATGGTGGTTTGGCATTAAAAGCACTTTATCAGACTTCTGAAGTAGAAGATGCAGCCGGAAATGAACTACCAGCAGCAGATATCGACGATTCACAAGGCTGGTTGTTGGGCGCAGAATATAATCTTCCAACTGCGAAGGCCTGGACTGTAAAAGCGCAATATAGCCAAAATACCACCAGCTTTAAATCAGCAAAATCAGACTTTGATGCGCAACAAATTTTTGTCGGTGCAGATTATGCATTTAACAAACAGGTGAAAGCTTATGGTTATGCCGGTTATCTGACTCTTGAACAAGGTTCGAATGAAACTAAACAACCTGTAGTCGGTACAGGATTAGAATATAAGTTCTAATCTGTCCATTGTTTTTTTCTAAAAGGCGATGTTTTACATCGCCTTTTTTATTACTGTTTCTTATATTAACCCGAATCCTGCTTAAGCCAATGATTTCATAATTTGAATTGTTGGCTTATTTCGATGGGTTAATTGGTATGCACATAAAGAAGCATAAATCCCACTTAGAAATCCATGAATACTACGAGCTTTACTCGTCACTAAATTAATTGTCCTTTCAATAAACTGAATAACGTTTCTATTTTATTGCGCTGTCTTAAGTGATATTCATCTGATGCACAAAGTTGTACAGATTTCATGTTCTTTCGATGATACGTAATCAAATCAATACCTTGGTCTTTTAGTCTACTTTTTAATTCCTGGCTGATATAGCCACGATCACCATAAAGCTTTGCTTCGAAACCCTCAATCAAATGTTCAACCATTTTTATGTCAGCAATATGCCCATTGGAGAAAGCAGAACGAACGATTTCACCGAATTGATTCATAACAATATGTAACTTACAGCCATAGAACCAGCCCATTGAGCTTTTACCACGGGATGCAATTTTGGCTAATGATTTATGACATTGAATACGTTGATTTTTACAGACTGGTAGAGTCGTTGAATCAATCCATAAATATTGTTTATATTGACCTTTCATTACAGATACATGTAAAGCATGTAGTGCTAATTGATGCATATTGATCAGGTGAATCATCCTTTGGTAACAGGGTAAGCTTTTAAATAAATGACTTTTATCCTGCTTCAACCATGAGAAGAATGCTTTGAAATTAATGAAGTGGGAGCACTTATACCAAATAGCAATAAATATAATTTCAGAAAGTGTAAGTTGTGCAGTTCTGACTCTTAACGAATGACGGCTTTGTTTGAGAAATTTCCAATAAGTTGCTTCAAATTTCAGAAAGAAATCATCAATTACGCAGAATAATTCGGTACTATTGAACATCAGGACTAGGGCTTTAGGTTTTGTGTGGTAACTCAACTGATGGCTCTAGTCCTCTTATTTTTCAAGTCATTTTCTTATCCGCGATTCGGGTTATATTAAGTGAATTTTAAGTTTGGTATTCTACATTAAGACAACAGTAGAAAGATTAACCAATAGTCATGTCAAATATCATCAGTCCTATACGTGATAAAATAAAGCCCATTTCGTTAAGCCTGTTTAATTTATTGCTGGCAATATGGTTGGGCTTGGTGCTGAATTTTGCCTTTTTTCAAAAAATACAAAGTTTGACCCCTTATCAGGGCAGCAAAGCCTATTTATTTTTAATCGCGACCGTATTGGTGATCGTGGCGGCCTATAACCTGATTTTTCAGCTGCTGCAATGGCGCTGGAATGCAAAAATACTGGCTTCAATTTTTTTAGTAATTGGGGGCTTTACGGCCTATTTTGTCAATAGTTTGGGCGTGGTGATTTCACCTGAACAAGTTCAGAATATGATGCAAACCGATGCCCGTGAAGTCCGCGGATTGATGTCCTTACGCTTTGGGCTTTGGACGCTGGTATTTGTCATTTTCCCACTCATTCTTGTGGCGCTCGTTAGGATTAAGCCTGAAGCTTTTTTACCTAAACTTGGCAAAAAAATGTTAAGCAGTATCGCTTCATTGTTATTGGTTGGCGCCTTGCTGTTTACCTTTTATGTAGATTATGCTGCGATTTTCCGGGAACATCGTGATTTGAAAGGCATGATTTCTCCACAAAATGCCATAGCATCGACCTTATCGTATTACCGTAAATCTGCACCTAAAAAGAATTTACCTTTAGTTCGTTATGGTGAAGATGCTCATTTGCTTCAGCCAGTCAATAAGCAGGCTAAACCTAAGCTTATGGTGTTGGTAGTAGGTGAAACAGCCCGTGCAGAAAGTTTTTCATTGAATGGTTATGCCAAAAATACCAATCCTGAACTGTCTAAACTGGACATCATCAATTTTAGTCAGGTGAGTTCATGTGGTACTGCAACCGCTGTATCCGTACCTTGCATGTTCTCCGGCATGCCTCGAAAAGATTATGATGAACAGCTGGCCAGTCACCGTGAAGGACTACTCGATATTGCACAACGTGCAGGCTATAAAGTGACCTGGATGGATAATAACTCTGGTTGTAAAGGTGCCTGTAACCGGGTTGAACAGTATCAGATTCCGCAACAGCTCAAAGATAAATGGTGTGCCAAAAATGGCGACTGCTATGATGAAATTTTGGTGGATAGTCTAAAAACTTATCTGGCTACAATTCCTGAAACCGATAAGACTCCACGTTTAATTGTATTACATCAGATGGGTAGTCACGGACCTGCTTATTATCAGCGTTCCAAAGCACCCTTCCAGCCTTTTAAACCAAGTTGCGATAGCAATGCAATTCAAGGTTGCAGCCGTACAGAATTGTTGAATAGTTATGATAATTCCATTGTATATACTGACCATGTTTTAAGTTCACTCATTCAGGTGTTAAAAGGCAACAGCACTTATCAAAGTGGGTTCTGGTATCTGTCTGATCATGGTGAATCGACAGGAGAACATGGTTTATATTTACATGGCTCACCTTATGCGATTGCGCCTAGCCAACAAACTCATGTTCCAATGTTGATGTGGTTTTCTCCTGAATGGACTGCACAAAATTCTGCCCAAATCACTTGCTTAGCCCAGCAAAAAAGCAAACAATTAAGTCAGGATAATCTGTTCCCAAGTCTGTTAAGTTTGCTGGATGTCAAAACCCAAACCATTGATGAACAAAATAATATGTTGCAGAACTGTCAGTCAAAACAGAAAGTATGAGTTTAAAATATGGCTAAAATATTGATCATTGAAGATGATTTCATGATTGCTGAATCCAGCATCACTTTGCTGAAATATCAGCAATTTGATGTGGAATGGGTCAATAATGGCATTGACGGTTTAAAGAAACTCATACAGGAAAAGTTTGATATCGTCCTACTCGATCTAGGCTTGCCGATGATGGACGGGATGCAGGTATTAAAACAGATTCGCCAGCAGTGGCCTGCTTTACCTGTGCTGATTATTTCAGCACGGGATCAACTGCAAAACCGGGTGGATGGATTGAACAGTGGGGCAGATGATTATCTGGTTAAACCCTATGAATTTGATGAACTGTTGGCCCGCATCCATGCTCTATTACGTCGTAGCGGGGTAGAATCTGCGCTTCAGGACAGCCCGCAAATTTTAAGTTATGGCGAACTCACGCTGGATGTTGAACAGCACATTGCCAAGTTTAAGGGGCAATATATTGACCTGTCCAATCGTGAATGGGCGATTTTGATTCCCTTGGTGAGTCATCCCAACAAGATATTTTCTAAAGCCAATTTAGAAGATAAATTGTATGATCTGGATAGCGAAGTAAGCAGCAATACCATTGAAGTGTATGTGCATCACTTACGCGCCAAACTTGGCAAAGATTTTATTTGCACCATTCGTGGTTTAGGTTATCGACTGGGACAATTATAAATCAGACAACGATAAAATCAGCTAGAAGGTCAGCCACAGGTGCAGTCACAGTATTCATTAAAAAAACGCCTGATTATTTATGTTTCTGTTTTTAGTATTGCCTTGGGCTGCTTGCTGATTTTTTCTGCTTACCGTATTGCCCTGCAAGAAATTAATGAAGTGTTAGATGCCCAGATGCAGAATCTGGCAGAACGCGTCGCGCAGCATGATCCTGAACCGGTGCAAAGCAAGTTTGATCAAGCCAGGCATTATCACGAAGAAGACCTGTTTGTCGATGTCTGGTCTTATGCAAATGAAAAACATAAAAGCCATGCCATGAATTTATTGGTTCATCCTGTGAAAAAAGCAGGATTTTATACCCATAAAACCGCACAAGGGGTTTGGCATACTTACATCCTGCCTTTAGAACATTATCAGATTCAGGTGAGCCAGCAACAATCGACACGGCAGCATCTAGCATTGGAACTTGCCGGCAGTATGTTTATTCCTTATTTACTGTTTATGCCTTTTGTGATTTGGGGACTGAGCTGGATTATTAGCCGCAGCCTGCAGCCTTTGGATGATTTTAAAGCGGAATTGGCACAACGTGATTCGGAGGAATTAAGTGCCATTGAATCAGATAATTATCCGCTTGAAATTGTGCCGACCATTACCGAAATGAATCATTTGTTTGAGCGGATTTCCTCTGCACAGCAGGAGCAGCGGCAGTTTATTGCCGATGCAGCACATGAGCTTCGTACGCCTATCACTGCATTGAATTTACAGATGCAGATTCTGTTAAAACAGTTTCCTGATGCTCAGGAGCTACAGAATTTAAGTAAAGGATTAATCCGGATTCAGCATTTGGTCAGCCAATTACTCAGTCTGGCAAAACAGGATGCTTCAATTCTGGAGGTCGAGACCAAACAGCAGTTTTTACTGAATCAGGTCGCGGTGAATTGTGTAGAACAGCTCGTTCATCTGGCCATGCAGAAAGAAATTGATTTGGGTATGGAACGTCAGGAAGATGTGGTGCTGTATTGTCAGGAATCAGCAGTACATTCCATTATTTATAACCTGATTGATAACGCGATTAAATACACGCCCAATCAGGGAGTGATTAATGTGTCTGTATTTGAACAGGCAGGTTTTGCCATGATTCAGGTCGAAGATAGTGGACCTGGAATTTCCCCCGAACTGTATGAAAAAATTCTTAAGCGCTTTTATCGTATCCATCATCATCTGGAAATAGGCAGTGGTCTGGGGCTTTCTATTGTGGATAAAGCCACAGAAAGGCTCGGCGGCAAGATTTCTTTTTCCAAGAGTGCCAGCTTAGGTGGCTTGCAGGTCAATGTGCAATTGCCACTCTAGCCGATCACTTCTCTTAGATGATGGGTTCTAGCAGATAGGTGTGAGCAGTTAAACTGTCTCAGCTGTTTTATCCATGCTTTGGCTTGGTGCAAATCTTTTATAATTGAGTAGATAAAAACTCACGTTAATGAGCCAGATAATCCATGCAGTCCATAAGTTATGGCTGAGAAAATGTGCTCCACGCATCATTTGCGCCCAGCCCATCGCGAAACCTAAAATAAGCCCTGAGACCAGAAAAAAATAGGCACGCTTTTTATTGGAAAGCCTAAATACAAAAAAACCAGCCATCAGTGCAAAGCCGGTAGATGCATGTCCCCCCGGGAAACAGTGCCCTTTGGTGGCAGAAAAATCCCAGAAAAAACCTTGATGGGTAGGAATGGTGATATTCCAGGGGCAGGCATGGGCAGACTGTGATTTCAACAAGCCAATAATCGAGGTGGAAAGGAGGATCAGCCCAAAGAAATAACCATAGGTCCAGCGTAAAGCTTTAACTTTCTCAAACTTGAACGATGCTAGCCAGATTAAAAAAAAGCCGGCATATACCGCAATAATCAGATTTTTGACATAACGATGGTTCAGTTCAGCTAAATACCAATTGTCACGTAACAGGAATTTCCCGGATTCACTGACCCAGGGATGAATCAGCGCCAGATCCAGTGCCCCCCCAATCGGGAAACAAACCAAAAGCAGGCAAAAACTGATAATGAGAAAACAGCCCTGATAGAGCATGAAGCGTTGCTTATCGTGCATAGTAAAGATCAATTGATTTTAGTGCTGCGATTACAGCAATAAAAACTTAATCCAGACTTAAGCGAGCTTGAATCGGTGGGGAAAATCGCCGTAAAAGTATCGTGTTAAGTATGATGTTGTGTTAAATGCTGATAAGCATATCCAGGAAAGAGCATAACCGGATCAAGCTTTAATGCTACATTAACGGCAAGATTGCTATAGGTATTCAAATGAAGATTCGTGCTGTTCTATTCGACCTGGATAATACCTTAACCCATCGTGATCGAAGTATTCTGGCGTATAGTCAATATCTGGTACAAGTCTATCAACATCAGTTACCGCATGATGCAATTGGGAAAATTCAGGCGATTATCCGTCGCATTGATAATGGTGGCTACCCTAAAAAAGAATTGCTCACCCATCCCAGTATTGCTGCGTCTGTGGCTTATGCCTTGCAGCAGGAATTAATCTGGAAAAGCATGCCACATTTGGATGAACTTACCCAGTTCTGGTTTCAGCAATTTGGCTTATCTGCAGTGGCCATGCAGGGTGCCAGTCAGCTCTTAACCGAACTAAAACAGGACGGTTATCAGCTGGCGGTCATTTCAAATGGTGGACATGCGACCCGACTCACCATTTTACAGGGTTTGGGTTTTAGTCATTATTTTGATGAAATTGTCAGTTCTGAACTGGTCGGCATCAGTAAACCGAATCCGGAAATTTTTCTCTATACCAGCCAGAGATTGGGCGTTGCACCAGAACATTGCCTTTTTGTCGGTGATCATCCCGTCAATGATGTACAAGGGGCAATGGATGCCGGTATGCAGGCTGTCTGGTTACAGGGTTTTCATGAAGTTCAAGATCAGCCCATAAATCGCATTCAATCTCTGGCTGAAATTAAGCAGTTTTTATAATTACTTTTACGCATTCATTGTGTCAGGCTACTAAAGTCCAGATAGAAAAAAGCGACTCTTTTGAGCCGCTCTGAAAATCGAAATGTCGTTTAGATAGTCAGTTTAAAGCATCAGCTTTAAAAAATGGTTTCTTCCGAATTGGCTGAAATTTTATGAATAGACAAATCGGCACCACGGAATTCATCTTCCTGTGATAAACGAATGCCCATAATCAGTTTAAGTACGCCGTAAACGAAAAAGCCACCAGCCAGTGCAATGGAGATGGCCAGTAAAGTACCAATCAGTTGAGAGAGGATTGAAACACCGCCCAAACCGCCGAGCCATTGCTGTCCGAAAATCCCTACGGCTAAACCGCCAAAGCTGCCGCATACGCCGTGTAATGGCCAAACACCGAGTACATCATCCACTTTCAGTTTGTTTTGGGTATAAGTGAATAGTTTGACAAAAATGACCCCAGCCACCATGCCAATGATTAATGCACCTACGGGGTGAACTACATCGGAACCTGCACAGATGGCAACCAGACCAGCCAAAGGACCGTTGTGCAGGAAGCCCGGGTCATTTTTGCCGATGAAGTTGGCCGCAATAGTACCACCAACCATCGCCATCAGTGAGTTAATGGCAACCAGTCCAGAAATGGCATCCAGACGTTGTGCACTCATCACGTTAAAACCAAACCAGCCGACAATTAGAATCCATGAACCAAGTGCCAGAAAAGGAATGGAAGAAGGGGGATGTGCACTGACACGACCATCTTTTTTATAACGGCCATGACGTGCGCCCAGTAAAATGACTGCTGCGAGTGCAATCCAGCCACCCATAGCATGCACCACGACTGAACCGGCAAAATCGTGGAAAGCTGCACCAAAAGTTTTGGTTAGCCAGCCTTGTAATCCTAAATTGCCATTCCAGGCAATGCCTTCAAAGAAAGGGTAAACCAGTGCCACCAATAATAATGTGGCAATTGCTTGAGAACGCATTTTGGCCCGTTCTGCAATACCGCCGGAAATAATGGCAGGAATGGCGGCAGCAAAGGTCAGCAGAAAGAAGCAGCGCATCAGGTTGTAGCCATGATCTGCGGCTAAGGTTGTACCGATATGAAAAAAGTGTTGTCCATAAGCAATATAGTAGCCGACAAAAAAGTAGGCGATGGCAGAAATGGAGAAATCTGTCAAAATTTTACTTAGGGCATTGACCTGATTTTTATGTCGTACTGTGCCCAGTTCCAGGAATGCAAAACCTGCATGCATGGCTAAAACTAAAACTGCACCAAGAAGGAGAAAGAGTAAATCTGTATTTTGCATTTTATGGCTCCATTTTAGTGCTTAAAATCACAAAAAGAAGATCAGTATAACCATGAGATTATTTTCGTGAAGATGGTCGAAATGGGGAAATTTTGATTAAGGCTGAGAAAAAGACTACAAGACTCGATATAAAGCAATTACTTGCTGAAGTATGAATGATTTGCGTTATTATGGTGCAATATTGTTTAATTTAAATTATAAATAAATATATGAAAATTGAATAAAATTTAACTTTTTTAAAGAAGTTGGTTTTATATATTTTTTATAGCACTGAATAGTAGCAAGTTTAGCCCGATAAAAATGTAAACGGGTTTCTCGCTCATCATAAAGAAAAAATGAAAAATATATTTAAAGAGATTCTAATTTGGTTCAGTTTTAGAAATTGAGCACAAAAAAACCAAGCCAAAAACTCTGGACTTGGTTAAAGTACTCACTCTTTTAGTGCAAAATTTTATTTAGGAACTGCTGCGCGCGCTCACCTCGTTGGGTGTTAAAGAATTCATCTTTGCTGCAGTCTTCCACAATTTTTCCCTGATCCATAAAAATCACCCGGTTGGCCACCTGGCGGGCGAAGCCCATTTCATGGGTCACACACATCATGGTCATGCCTTCTTTGGCCAGTTCGACCATCACGTCCAGCACTTCATTGATCATTTCCGGATCGAGTGCCGAAGTCGGTTCATCAAACAGCATCGCAATCGGGTCCATGCTTAAGGCACGGGCAATCGCCACACGTTGCTGCTGGCCACCGGACAGTTGTGCCGGGAACTTGTTGGCGTGAGCACTGAGTCCGACCCGCTCCAGATAGGCCAGGCCTTTTTTCTTGGCTTCAGCTTCAGAACGGCCCAGTACTTTAATTTGGGCAATGGTCAGATTTTCGGTAATGCTCAAATGCGGGAACAGTTCAAAATGCTGGAACACCATACCCACACGGCTGCGCAGTTTGGTCAGGTCAGTTTTGGGGTCCTTAATGGAAATCCCGTCCACAATAATATTGCCTTGCTGAAAGGGTTCCAGACCATTCACAGTTTTAATCAGAGTCGATTTACCTGAACCTGAAGGTCCACAGACCACCACCACTTCTCCTTGGTGAATCTGGGTGGTGCAGTCGGTCAGTACCTGAAAATCTTTGTACCATTTACTGACATTTTGCAGATCAATCATCACTTTACCATCAGTCATACAGTTAACTTCCTTTGTAATTTTTTAACGGCATAGGTCGCGATCATACTCACAGTGAAGTACACCAAACCTGCAAATAAAATATATTGGGTCAATAGCGACATCAGGTCGCCACGGACATAGTTGGTCCGGAAAAAGTCCAGCAAACCAATGGCATAAACCATGGTGGAATCCTGAAACAGGATAATGGTCTGTTGTAACAGCAGCGGGGTCATTTTACGGAACGCCTGCGGCAGAATAATGAGTCGCATCGACTGGCTGTAACTCATGCCGAGTGCATAGGCGGCCGCAGTTTGGCCCTTGGGAATGGACTGGATGCCAGCTCGGACAATTTCCGAAAAGTAAGCCGCTTCAAACAGCATAAAGGCCACGATACTGGACACCAGTGCCGTATCAATAGTCAGGTAATTGCCCGTCACAGCCGTATAAATAAACGGTACGGCAAAATAGAACCACATCAAGACCAAAAGTAAAGGGATGGAACGGAACAGATTGACATAAGCTTGCGCAAATAAATTCAGGACTTTAAATGACGATAAGCGCATTAAGGCCAGCAAGGTACCAATTAAAATACCACCGATGGTCGCACTGATGACCACTTTTAAGGTAATGCTCATGCCATGCGACAAGGCTGGAGCGGAGAGTTGTAAGTCATTTAAAAATGCACTGAGCCATTCCATTATTTATCTCCTGCAATCAGACCGGGAACACGTAAGCGTTTTTCCAGCATATTCATTGCCTGAATTAAACAGAAGTTAATCACAATAAAGATGATGGTCACAAAGGTATAAATTTCGATAGTGTTCTGGGTATATTCACTGATGGTTTTCATCTGGGAAATAATTTCTGCCACACCCACCAGTGATGCAACTGAAGTGTTTTTGACACAGTTGGTTAGCTCGGAACTCAGTGGCGGTAAAATCATCCGGAATGATTGCGGTAAAATCACATAACGGTATAGCTGAGCAGTGCTAAAGCCCATGGCATAACCGGCATTGACCTGACCGACCGGCAAGGCTTCAATCCCGGTACGCACCTGTTCACAGACCCGTGCTGCTGTAAATAGCCCCAAACCGACACTGGCGGAAATGAGTGCCGTAGTATTGGCGCCCAGATCATTCATCCACCATGATTTGATGGGCGTAGGTAAAAAGTTGGGAACCACATAGAACCAGATAAACAATTGAATTAATAAGGGGACATTACGAAAGATGGTGACATATGCCGTGCCAATGCTCCGTGCGGTTTTGCTGGGCAAGGTGCGCATGATGCCCAGTATGCTGCCCAACACCATGGCAATGCTCCAGGCCACTACCGCAATCACCAGCAGCCAGCCCAGACCGGTCACAATCCAGTTCAGATAGGTGGTGTCGCCCACTCCAGTGGGCTGAAATAAAACTCCCCAGTTCCAACTATAATTCATAGTAACTCCTGAGTCGGGTCAGGCAAAAAAGTCCTTTTTCTGCCTGACATATTAAGTTGTTGTTCTAATGTTTATTGGTCACGATCATGTGGATTACTGATTAACGCTTTTAACTGATCAGACATCTGGAAGTTCAGGTTGATATTTTTCGGTGGAATGGGCTGCTGGAACCATTTCTGATACATCTTGTTGATTTCACCGGAGCTATAGGTGGCTTTAATGGCATCATCAACCACCTGTTTAAAGCCAGTATCACCTTTACGCAGCATGCAGCCATAAATTTCATGAATGGGTGCTGTACCCACAATCACCCATTTGTTGGGATCGGCGGCCTTGGATTTTTCACCAGCAAGCAAGATATCATCCATCATAAAGGCTGCAGCACGACCGTTTTGCAGCATGAGGAAAGATTCGGCATGGTCTTTGGCCGAAATGATTTCGCCGATACCCAATTCCTGTTGATGCTGACGGATATAACGTTCCGATGTCGTCCCCGCCGTAGTGACCAGTTTTTTACCTTTCAGGTCGGCAAAATCTTTCACTCCAGAATCTTTGGCTGTGAGCAGACGAGAGCCGACTTCAAAGAAACCGACCGAGAAATCAACCTGTTGCTGACGTTCCTTGTTGTTGGTGGTCGAGCCACATTCCAGATCGACTGTACCGTTTGAGACCAGTGGAATCCGGTTTTGGCTGGTCACCAGGTTATAACGAATTTTTAAATCCGGCATATTCAGCTTTTTCTTCACAGCCTCTACAACTTTTAGCTGTAAATCATGGGCATAACCGACCGGTTGATTGGGATTGTCGGCAATATAAGAAAAGGGAATAGAGGAGTCACGATAGCCCAGAACAATGGTGCCAGATTTTTTAATCTTATCCAGCGTACCGGATGCGCTGGCATCCCCAGTTCCAGCGGTTTTTTCACCCGATGCGGGAGCCTTATTGTCACTACAAGCACTTAGCCCAAGCATAAGAGCACTTGCACAAAGTAGGGAGGTGATACTGCGTTTATGTGTCATGTATAAAACTCCATTTTTATTTCATTATCATCAGCCAAGGCCATCAGTTTTGTTATGTAAAAGGTATTTTCTGTGCTGTACATAAATAGATCAGATTTCATCTTAAGCGAGTTTTCAATGCTTGCTCAAGCAAGTTTTTTACCATTTTGTTACCGATAAATGATTATCAAACAATCAGTTTTTGAAACAAGACTGCATCAGATGCAATGCTAACTGCTGCAGGAACTATGCCATTTAAAATATGATTATTACTGCGTCGACTCAGCTTTTAGCCGATAAACTTGAATTAAAGCCAAAAACCAGTTGAGCTACTGCCAGCTTATCTGAGCATCGGTTCTTTGATAGCTTTGGCCCAGCGGCAACAGCCACAGCGTGGGCAGGACTGCTCGGGCTGGTCAGGGTGCTCGACATGGCCACAGTACATACAGGCATAATAAGTGTTTGGTTCTACCTGATTAACCTTTTGATATTGCTTGGGAAACAGCGGCAAACCATAACGGATGTCTTCAGGGTGAAAAAGCAGGATACTAAATTTACCATCGCTTTCGAGCAGCCCGGCACGCACCTGACCCAGATGTTCAATGCCTTGCTGGCGCATTTCTGCAAAGAATTCATCGTGTGACATTTTTCCGCGCTTGATTTTCTCCAGCACCAATACACCATCTTCTACAATGTACAGCGACTTGCCTTCCAGTAAATCTTCAAAGGGTTGGTATTTCATCATCAGCCAGGTAGTCAGGCGGTACAGCATGATGATTACGCTCATGATCAGCAGTGCCTGAATTAAGGGCAGGTCTTCGGTAAACATTGGGTCGCCGGCAATCGAACCGAGGGACAAGATAATGGCCAGTTCAAACACCGAAAGCTGGCGTACTCCGCGTTTCCCGGTCAGACGTAAAAACAGAATAATCATGATAAACATACACACACAGCGCACCACAATTTCAGCGGCAAATTCCCAGTTGGTGTCGTGGATGAAAATACTGGCCCAATCCATGTGTGCAGTTCCTTTTTATGCTTTATTCATCATTCTTTTATACTATGCATGAGTAGAGCAGGAGGTATCTTTATAGTTCGGTAAAGAACTGCAATTATTTTAGTTACTTAGTTAATTCAAAACTTTACCTGATCTTAAGCCGTGTAATGCTAAGGCTTAATTGCTCAGTATTTTGCTGTACTTCAGTTTTACCGAAATGAGCCAAAAAATACTTTCACATAAATCGAGTATAATTTTTCTTTTGCATTTTTCTGCCTTATGTCTTTCGATTTAAAAACCACTGTTCAGCCTGATATTGAGCTTTCACCACAGCAGAGAAAGCTGAACCGTCTGATTGAAAAAATTGAACAGCAGCAGCTTGAACTGAAGCAGTGGCAGCAGGCTCAGGAACAGATTCGGCAATATACTCGTCAGACTTTGATGCCGGTCTATCATGAGCTACATGCAGTGCTGTTTGAGCAACTGGAACAGCTGTGGAAGCATTTGCAGGTAGCAGAATTTTCCAAGGCAGAGCTGACGCAGCTGGATGTCAAAATCCAGAATCTTGCAGCTTACTTAAAAGACTCTCAATCTTTATCAGGGCAACAAGTTCATATAGTCGACGACATTTATAATTACTATCAACAGCATATTGAACATAGTCAGGCCAGAAAAAATAAAAAGCCAAGCGCAGAGGATATAGAGCTATTTTTTGATGAAGAAAATAATTCGGATCAAATAGTATCTGATGATTTTGAAGAATGGGACACAGAGCAGTATCAACAGGCCCGTGAGCAAGCCAAGTTAAAACGTCAACAGGAAAAACTTGAACAAGCTTCGAAGATGACAGAGCAGTCCTTAAAAACCGTGTACTTAAAAATTGCTGCGACTATTCACCCAGACCGTGAGCCGGATGAAGCCAAGAAAGTTGAAAAGACTGAAATATTGCAACGAGCGAATGAGGCCTATGCAGCACAGGATTTATTTTATTTATTGAAACTGCAAATCCAGATTGAGCAAAATCGCGGTGCTTCGCAAAAGGGTTTAACTGCCGAGCAGATGAAGTTTTATCAACTGGCTTTAAATATGCAAAGCCAGAAACTGGATGACCAGATAGAAGAAATGATTCAATCGTTGAGCTGGAATAAAAAAGCCTATACAGGCAAAGTAAAAATTGCAGATTTATATAAGCAGGTAGATGCTGATACTTCAGCGCTGAAAAAGCAGCTAAAAGGGGAGAAAGAGCGCTTGAAGTATATGAAGAAAGTGAGTGGGGTGGAGATGTTGATGGAGCATAAAGCATTATAATTTACCTCTCCCTAGCCCTCTCCTAGGAGGCATAGGTATCTACACATCTTTAGGTACCTAATGCAATTGTTGCGATTTCATTCAGTTCATCTATTGAATATTCCGAGAGCAGTTGAAGAGTGTTCAGTAAAA
>NZ_JBIQOC010000045.1:0-32726 GCF_044130295.1 Acinetobacter uliginosus
TAAGATGAGATGTAACTCATTGAAATGTGTCATCATATTCGTCGTCAGAAAACAAGTATTATGCCATTATTTCAATGAGTTATCTTTTTTTGTCGTGTACAAAGGTATCTCTTTAAAAAATCCTGTTTAGCATTGCATCTGGCTAAACACGCTACGCCCCTCAAGCATGCAGGGGCGTATAATAAGTCAGGCAAGTATTTATGAAATGTCAACAAACCCGAGTGTGCGCGCAAAAATAATTGATGTTGTTTTACTCATGCAATAAGATCATGTATATTTAAAGTTTAATAGTAAAATCCGATTCTACTATGACTTTTTTACAGGTTGCGCAACACAGCTTGTTTTTCATTTTTTAACTCAAACCGGCTTTCAAGATTGAGAAGTTTGGATTGTGCTTTGCATTCCTGTAATCCTTGGAAGATAAGATTCACGCTTAGGTGTTTATAGCCTAACTCACGACTTTGGATATGAGTGTGCTACCGATTATTATTTTGCTACCGTTAGTACTAGGCACAACCCTTGTCTCGTGGCTGAAATTTTCACGCGGGCTAACGGTTTTAGCCGCCTTAGGGGTCAGCCTGAGTAGTCTGACCCTGTTACTGCTGCAAGCCAAAGATGTGTTTAATGGCGGAACAATAACACAAAGCTGGGCCTGGTTACCCCAGTTAGGCATTGACTTAAGCTTTCGTCTGGATGCCTTAGGCCTGTTGTTTTGCTTGCTGATTAGCGGGATCGGAACGCTCATTTATATTTATGCCTATTATTATTTAAATCCTAGAAATTCTCTGAGCAAACTCTATCTTCTGCTGATGCTGTTCATGGCCTCCATGCTCGGGATATCACTTTCTAACAATTTAATTTTACTTCTTATTTTTTGGGAACTGACCAGTATTTCCTCCTTTCTGCTGGTCGCTTACTGGAGCAATTACGAAGCGGCTCAGCGCGGTTCACGTATGGCGCTCACCATTACCGGCATGGGTGGTCTGGCAATGCTGGGCGGTTTCATTCTGCTCGGCCAAATCACCGGAACCTATCAGATTGACCAGATTTTGACGATGAAGGATCAAATTCAAAGTCACTCGCTATTTGTTCCAAGCTTGCTGCTGATTTTACTGGGTGCCTTTACTAAAAGTGCACAGTTTCCATTTCACTTCTGGCTGCCGAATGCCATGGCAGCTCCGACGCCGGTTTCGGCCTATTTGCACTCTGCCACCATGGTCAAAGCCGGAATTTTCCTGCTGGCACGTTTTACGCCAATTTTTGTCGGTGCAGCGCTGTATCACAATATCGTGACTTTCGTGGGCTTGTTCACCTTATGTTTGGCTGCCTTCTTTGCCATTTTCAAGGAAGACTTAAAAGGCTTATTGGCTTATTCCACCATCAGTCATTTAGGCCTGATTGTGTGCTTACTGGGCTTAGGTTCACCACTGGCAATTGCTGCTGCCATTTTCCATATTATTAATCATGCCACCTTTAAAGCGGCTTTATTCATGATCGCCGGGATCATTGACCATGAAGCCGGAACCCGCGATTTGCGTAAGCTTAGTGGGATCTGGCAACTCCTGCCCTTTACTGCCACCCTGACCATGATCACCGCCGCCTCTATGGCCGGTGTGCCACTGACCAATGGCTTCCTGTCGAAGGAAATGTTCTTTACCGAACTTCTGGCCAGTCTTTCAGGTCCCGTGCTCATTGTTTCTGCCATTCTGGCAACGCTGGCCGGGATTTTCGCAGTGGCTTACTCGGTGCGTTTAGTGCATGGGGTATTTTTCGATGGTCCGATTGGCGCAGGGGTCCCGAACAGACAAGCACATGAGCCGCCGCTGGGCATGCGTGTACCCGCAATACTGCTGGCGGTTTTATGTATTCTGGTCGGCCTTGTACCTGCGCTGCTGGTGGAAAATATTGTCAATTCCACTGCACGTGCCAGCACTCAAATGCCGGACTTTGCCGGTAGCCATTTGGCCATCTGGCATGGGTTTAACCTGCCTTTGCTGATGAGTATTGTTGCACTCTTGGGTGGGGTAATTTTCTATTTTTCTTTGGCCAAAGGCGGTCGCATCCGGGAAATTGATCTTGATCCTATCTTGGGCAAATTCCAGGGCAGAGTGCTGTTCGATTTATTTTTAAAACATCTGTTACTGAGTTCACGCAAGTTCAAACGGCAAACTGAAAATGGTTCACTGCAAAGCTATCTGATGTGGATTGTGCTGTTCAGTGGCGCTTTGCTGAGCATTCCCTTTATCAATCAAGGCCTGAGCACAGGCACACGTGAACTTGTCCATGCTCCCGCGCTTGCCATTGTGTTGTGGCTGCTGTTGTTCTCAGCCTGCTGGATGATGCTGTGGTTTCACCATGAACGGATCAAGGCTGTGCTGATTAGCGGTGCGGTCGGACTTGTCGTGACTCTGGTGTTTGTGACCTTATCTGCACCCGATCTGGCCCTCACCCAAATTACGGTCGATGTGGTCACGACAGTATTGCTGCTGATGAGCCTTTCCCTGCTGCCACAGCTTACCCCTTATGAATCCAGTGTTTCACGGCGCTGGCGCGATGCCCTGATTGCCATTGGCGGTGGTCTGGGCATCGGCTGGATTAGCTGGCTGATGCTGACCCGTGACCACAACTCGATTTCATGGTTCTTTCTGCAGCAGTCACTACCACTCGGTGGCGGTTCCAATGTGGTTAACGTAATTCTGGTCGACTTCCGTGGTTTCGATACCTTTGGGGAAATTACCGTATTGGGCATCGCTGCGATTGGCGCACTGTGTTTAATGGATGGCATGCGTGCTCACGGCACCACCATTACCCAGGGCCTGACCTACCGCTTTAATCCCTCTCCGCTGATGTTCCGTATTACCGCATCCTGGGTATTACCTCTAGCGCTGGTGGTGAGCCTGTATATCTTCCTGCGTGGCCATAATCTGCCCGGCGGTGGTTTTATTGCCGGCCTGATTACCGCTTTGGCCCTGGTGATCCAGTACATTGCCTTAGGACAAGACCAGGCTGAACAGATGCTCAGAGCCAAATCCGGCCGCTTATATGAAATCTGGATTGGTTCAGGTCTAAGCATTGCAGGACTGACCGGACTCGCTGCCTGGTTCTGGGGACGTCCATTCCTGACCAGTGCCCATGTTCATATCACTCCGCCCCTGTTAGGTGATATCCATTTGGCATCCGCTGCATTATTTGATGTCGGTGTCTATGTCACCGTCGTGGGTGCCACCATGTTGATGATTTCCGTCCTGGGTGACTCACGCCACTCCAGCATGTCTGGTCCAGTATTGAAGGGGGAATAAAATGATCAGTCTAGAGTTTTTACTTGCCTCTGCCATTGGTTTACTGGTTGCCACGGGAATTTACCTGATCTTGCGTGCACGTACTTTTCCCGTGGTTTTAGGACTGGCCATGATTGGCTATGCGGTCAATCTGTTCCTGTTTGCCATGGGCCGGATTCAGGTCAATGCACCCGCTGTCCTCACGGAAACCAGCAAAGTGACCGATCCTCTACCTCAGGCTCTGGTCTTGACGGCCATTGTGATTGGCTTTGCCACCACGGCCTTTATTGTCCAGCTGGCTTTACGCAGCCGTTATGAAAGCGGTACCGACCATGTCGACTCAAAAGAAGAAATCAACCCGATTGACCCGCGTGAGGATGAGCCTTAATGAATGCCATCATCCAGTTCTGGACTGAACACACCCCAATATTCAGCATTTTAATTCCGGCATTTACCGGTTTTTTACTGGTGCTTTTGGGCAATCCCGGCAAAGGTTCATTAGCCCATGACTGGCGGCAGCCTTGGCGTCGTGGCATCAGTTATGTTTCTTCAATCCTAGGCTTAGGCACTGCCATCGTATATTTAATCTTCGCCAGCAGCGGACAAATCAGTACCTACACCCTCAGTGAATGGGCTGCACCCTTTGGTATTGTGCTGGTTCTGGATCAGCTTTCCGCACTGATGCTGGTACTGACCTATGCCTTGGCAACCCCTATTTTATGGTTTGCCAGTCACGCATGGGATACTCAAGGGCGTTATTTCCATGCCATGTTCCATTTTTTGCTCATGGGCCTATGCGGTGCGTTCCTGACCGGAGATTTATTTAATTTATTCGTATTCTTTGAAATCCTGTTGATGGCTTCTTATGTCCTGCTGCTACACGGACAAGGCAAGGCCCGTTTTCAACTCGGCGTTCACTACGTCACCATCAACCTGCTGGCTTCTGCGCTGTTCCTGATTGGTCTGGGCATGATCTACGGCAGCGTCGGCAGTTTAAACATGACCGATGTTGCACGTTTAATTCCGCTGTTAGAACGAGACCAGCATATCTTGGCAGCTGCAGGCGGATTATTGTTATTTGTGGTTTTTGGCATCAAGGCTGCCATGTTGCCAGTCGGGTTTTGGCTACCAAAAACCTATGCCGTAGCTACCACTCCGGTGGCTGCCATTTTCACCATTATGACCAAAGTGGGCATCTATGCCATTCTCAGAGTCAATGGCACGATTTTTGATGATGATTTCAGTCAGGATATTCTGGCAAACTGGTTACTTCCGATCGGTTTGGTCACCTCGATTTATGGTGTGATTGGTGCCATTGGCGCGGAGCGTTTACGCCGTTTTGTCGGCTTTATGATTTTATCTTCGATTGGCACGCTGCTGATTGCCATTTCATTATTTAATACATTGGCCTGGGCTGCAGGACTGTATTATCTGGTGCACAGTACCCTTATTGGCGCTGCGTTTTATCTGCTCTGTGGCTGGATTACCTCACAGCGCGGTACATTCAAAGATCATTTCAACATCGCTCCGAAAATGAAACAGCACAAAGCAGTGTCCCTCACCTACTTTTTCATTGCCTTGATGATGGCGGGTTTACCGCCTTTTAGCGGCTTTTTAGGCAAGGTTTTTATCTTGCAGGCGACTTCGCATTCCCCTTATCAAGGTGTAATTATTGCGGTGGTGCTGCTAGTGAGTTTACTCAGCATTATTGCCTTTACCCGGGTGGGATTCATTCTGTTCTGGCGTGCCAGCAAACCTGAAGATCAAGCGGAAACCGAAGCATTTAAAGCATATCAAGCCATACCCAATCATGCCCCGATACGCAATGACAAAACCATTTATCTGCTGTTGTCAGGCTTGGTACTCTATATGGTTTGCGCAAATCCGATTCAGCAATACATGTTTAAAACGGCTGAACAGATCCAGAATAATGCTGTGTATGAAGATGTCATTTTGCACCGGGATGACCTGAATCAGGTGATTAGCGTACAGCCCTATAATCCTGAAAATTTACCTGAAACCAAATATGGCGGTGAAACCGTCGATCCGAATGCGCATCTGATTCCGTATATCATCTCGAAAAAGACTTTAGAAGGTGAGCACATTTCAGAATATAAACAACGCCAGATCAGGCAGCAGCAAGACCAGCAAGCTGCTGATCCGGATGATGCCAAACTCAAGCCTATGGAGCCTTAAACATGCAAAAAACATCGTTTTTGGACCGCTGGCTGCCGCATCCCTTCGTCTCCGTGATTGTGGCCTTAAGCTGGATCATGCTGGCGCATAGTCTGGATCTGGCAACCTTGCTGATGGCTTTATTGCTGGGCATTGCCATTCCATATCTAGTCAAACCGTTTATTGGCAACACCCCAAATATTCACTGGATTCTGGCCATAAAATTATTCTTTGTGGTGTTATGGGACATTATTGTTTGTAATATTAAAGTAGCCAAACAGGTGCTTGGTCCCACCTATAAACTGCATCCGAAATGGTTTCGTGTACCTCTGGAAACCCAGCATGAACAGGTCAATGTTTTACTGGCCCTGATTATTACCACCACGCCGGGTACCGTGACCGCAGGGATCGATCACGATCGTGGTGATATTCTGGTTCACGCCCTGAGTACTGATAATGCCGAGATCGATATTATCGAAATTAAAAATCGTTATGAAAAAGCACTGATCGAAATTTTTGATGTGGAATTAGGAGAAGATTCATGAGTATTTTGCCTTATGCACTTGGTCTGTGTATGGTCGCAATCACCATTTCCATGTTTCTTTGCCTGATCCGTATGGTAATCGGCCCTTCCATCGTGGACCGGCTTTTAGCACTGGATACCCTGTTTCTGAATGCGACCTGTCTGGTAGTCATTCTGGGCATCTACTGGGCAAGCACCTCCTTATTTGAAGGTGCCTTATTGGTTGCCATGCTTGGATTTGTGTCTACCGCAGCGCTGGCACGCTACTTTACCACTGGCCATGTGGTCGATTAGGAGCAACAGCAATGCAACTTCTCATGGAAATCCTGGTCTCAATTTTTTTGTTGATTGGCTCATTCTTCATGCTGGTGGGCGGCATTGGGATGGTTCGTCTGCCCGATTTATTTATGCGCCTGCATGCGCCGACCAAATCCAGTACCTTGGGTCTGGGCAGTTTCCTGATTGCTGCCATGATCTTTTCAGCCTTTCAGGGACGCTTTGGTTTTGCCGAACTGTTATTGACTTTGCTGGCATTTATTACTGCGCCTGTGTCTGCAAATCTTATGGCACAGGCAGCACTACATTTACGTTTACGCTCAACCAGTGGTGAAGTACCTGAAGCACTTGAACGCCCCTTGCCCTGGCAACGTACCCGGCGTCGCAATCCCAAAACAGAAAATGATTCACATAATGATGTCAGCTGAAACCGTTCTTGTTATTCTAAACTTAACTTAAAATTTTATACCGTTTTACACAGATTTATTCTTCTGAGCAGAATTTTCCGCCACAAAAAAGCCACCCGAAGGTGGCTTTTCTTTTTAGCGATTATTCATCATCTTTTTTTGCATCATCAGCTGGAGGTAAATCCTTCACTGCTTCTGCAATCAGACCAAACATATAGTTACCATATGCGTTGGTTTTGTCGTAATGGAAACGCAAGCGAGGCGTTATACGTGTCTTGATACGACGACTGAGTTCGTGGCGCAGGAAACCAGATGCCTTATTCAAGACATCTAACGTTTCCTTGTTTGCCGCTTCACTTTGCTCATCGCCCAGCTCACGCCCCATCACGGTCACATAAACTTCGGCATATCCTAAATCTGGGCTAACTTTCACCGCAGAGATGGTCACCAGACCACCCAGGCGTGGATCTTTCAGCTCTTGGCGAATCAGTTCAGACAACTCGCGCTGAACTGAATCTGCCATACGCTTCAGACGTTGACTACCCGCCATTAAAGACTCCGTTTAATCAATTGAACATCATACACTTCGATCTTGTCTTGTGCTTTGATGTCTTTATAGCCTTTCACTGCAAGACCACATTCCATACCGGCACGAACTTCTTCCACCACTTCTTTATAGCGACGAAGAGATTCAAGCTCACCCTGGAACACCACCACGTCATCACGAAGAATACGGATTGGTTTATTACGGTGCAATACACCTTCAAGTACCATACAACCTGCTGCTGCACCGAATTTGCTTGAGTGGAACACTTCACGCACTTCAGCCACACCCAGAATTGTTTCACGGTGTTCAGGAGCAAGTTTACCGCTCATTGCTGCTTTCACGTCATCAATCAATTGATAGATGATGCTGTAGTAACGAATGTCGATACCGTCTTCATCGGCTTTTTGACGCGCAGTATTGTCGGCACGAACGTTAAAGCCAAGCAATACCGCTTCAGAAGATTCAGCCAGCGTTACGTCAGACTCAGTGATTGCACCGACACCTGAACCAATAATACGTACTTTCACTTCATCAGTTGCCAGTTCGGCAAGTGCCACGTGTAATGCTTCCAAAGTACCGCGCACGTCAGTTTTGAGTACAACGTTCACGATAGGCACATCTTTCTTGCCCATCGATGCCATGATGTTCTCAAGACGCATTGCAGATTGACGTTCAAGACGTTTTTGACGTTCACGATCCATACGCGCATCGGCAACTTCACGTGCTTTTTTCTCGTCATTCACAACAAGAACTTCGTCACCGGCCATTGGTGCTTCCGGAAGACCCAAAATCTCTACAGGAATTGATGGACCTGCAGATTTGATACGTTGACCATTTTCATCCACCATCGCACGAACGCGACCGTAAGATGAACCTGCAAGGACAAGATCACCTACATTCAATGTACCGTTTTGAACCAAGATAGACGTTACCGCACCACGGCTGTTGTCTACACGTGCTTCAATGACCACACCTTGAGCAGCACCTTCTTCAGATGCTTTTAATTCAAGCAATTCTGCTTGAATTAAAATCAGGTCTAGAAGTTCATCAATACCTTGACCTGAGTGTGCTGAAACCATGGCAACCGGTACATCACCGCCCCATTGTTCAGGTACGATCTGTTTCGTGGTCAATTCGTTCAATACACGGTCAGGATCGGCAGACTCTTTATCCATCTTGTTAATTGCAACAATGATTGGCGTACCAGCAGCACGTGCATGGTCAATCGCTTCCGCAGTTTGTGGCATTACAC
The DNA here is from genome assembly GCF_044130295.1 of Acinetobacter uliginosus. NCBI lineage: Bacteria > Pseudomonadati > Pseudomonadota > Gammaproteobacteria > Moraxellales > Moraxellaceae > Acinetobacter > Acinetobacter uliginosus. The sequence goes on from NZ_JBIQOC010000045.1 coordinate 8,459, forward strand.
CATCATCCGCTGCAACAACCAGCACCACGATATCAGTCGCTTTCGCACCACGTGAACGCATTGCGGTAAACGCTGCGTGTCCCGGGGTATCCAAGAAAGTGATAATGCCTTTATCCGTTTTCACGTGATAAGCACCAATATGCTGGGTAATACCACCCGCTTCGCCTGCAGCCACTTTGGTACGACGGATACGGTCAAGCAGCGATGTTTTACCATGGTCAACGTGACCCATGATGGTTACGACAGGAGCACGAGTGGTTTGAGCACCACGCGCTTCTTCAGCCGCTTCAAGCAAGTTGTCTTCAGCCTGAGTATCAGAAACTAGAACTGGGTTATGACCCATTTCTTCAACAACCAGCGCTGCAATCTCTTGATCAATCGCCTGATTCTGAGTCACTAACTCACCCATTTTCATGAGTGCCTTGATAACTTCACGCACCTTCACTGCCATTTTCGCAGCTAAGTCAGCTACGATGATGGTTGAGCCGATTTCAACATCATAAATTTGTTTTTTAACTGGTTTTTCAAAGCCATGCTTGTTCGCCTGACTTGATTTTAAACCGCGTTTATGCGAGTTATCACGGAAAGATTGCTCTTCGCCACGACGGCCACCTTTTTTCGGTGCACGCGCATTGGTGGTATTGCCACCACGTTTAATTTCACGGTCTTCTTTCGCAAAAGAATCTTCATAAGCCTGACCAACCAGACCGGCAGCCAGTGGAGAATCATCAATCACACGAATTGTTGCCGTGGCATCTTCAGAAGAATACTTGGAAGCCATTTGACGCATTTGTTCAAGCGTGCGTTGTTGTGCTTCTTCAGCCGATTTACGACGTGCCGCTTCTTCAACTGCTTTTAACTGTGCAGCTTGTGCTTCACGCGCTTTCTTCTGTTCAGGTGTTTCAGTCACTTTAACCGGCTGTTTTACAATCGGCTTGTTGTTTGACTTACGTTTTACCACAACCGCTGCTTTTGGTACTTCTTGCTTCGCAGTTTCTTGCTTCGCTGCTGCACGCATTGCTTCTAAAGCCTGTTTTGCTTTAGATTCAGGTTGTTGCTTAGGTTCTTCAGCTTTCGCTGCTGGCTTTTGCTCAGCTTCACGCGAATTCTGTTCGGCTTGTGCCTTCGCTAAAGCTTCAGCTTTAATCTGTTCCGGATCTGGCTTAACAAATGTATGCTTCTTACGAACTTCTACATTAATTGTTTTCGCCTTACCTGATGTACTGGCCACTTTAGCAGTACTGGTTGTTTTACGTTTCAACGTGATTTTTCCTGCATTCCCATCGTCCTGACCATGAACTTTCTTCAAATGGTTAACGAGGGTATTTTGTTGTTCAGTGGAAATAATATCTTCAGCTTTACGTTGGGGTAAACCTGCGTCACGAACCTGCTCTAGGAGCTTCTCAACGGGGCGATCCACGCTGAGAGCCAACTCTTTAATCGACTTGTCCGTCATATATTTCCTCCTAGTTAAACCATGATTCGCGCGCTTTCATAATAAGTTGACCCGCTTTTTCCGTACCTAAACCTTCAATATCTTCAATATCGTCAGTGGCTTGGTCAGCTAAATCATCTACAGTCACCACACCGCGAGCCGCAAGGGCATATGCGATTTCCTGTGTCATCCCTTGCATTGCCACAAGTTCAGCACTTGGTTCTTGAATGTTTTCTTGTTGTTTCAATGCATCAGCCAAGGTAATTTCCTTCGCACGGCTTTGCAATAATTCAACTGTTTCAGCATCCAGTTCGATTTCATCAAATGTTTCAGCTGGAACATAAGCAATTTCTTCCAAAGAAGTAAAGCCCATTTCAACCAAAGCCATTGCCAAGTCTTCTTCAATATCCAGACGGGTGACAAACATGTCGAGATATTGTTGAGCTTCATTTTGTTGACGTGCGTAGAATTCCTCTTCAAGCATCATATCCAATTTGTAGCCAGTCAATTCAGAGGCTAAACGGACATTTTGACCTTGTGAACCAATAGCACGTGCCAACTGATCGCTCGCCGCAAAAATGATATCTGCACTGTGAACATCTTCATCAATCACAATACTGGATACATCTGCAGGTTCTAGCGCACTAGCAATGTACTGTGCCGGATCATCAGACCACACCACCACATCAATACGTTCACCATTGAGTTCTGACTGTACAGCCTGGATACGTGTACCACGCATACCAATACATGCACCCACAGGATCAATACGGTGATCGTTGGTTTTCACAGCAATTTTAGCACGAACACCCGGCTGGCGTGCAGCTGCTTTAATTTCGATAATTTCTTCAGAAATTTCAGGAATTTCTTTTTTCATCAATGCAATCAGCATTTCAGGACGTGCACGTGACAATAACAGTTGTGCACCGCGACCTTCACGGTTCACGCTATATAAAATGGCGTTTACACGTTGTTTCGGGCGAAGAATTTCTTTAGGAATCATTTCTTCACGTGAAAGATATGCTTCAGCATTGTCACCTAAGTCAATAATAAAGCCATCTTTGGTTTGTTTTTTCACTTCACCGTAGATGAGTTCACCGACTTTAGATTCATAGGCATCAGCAACCAGAGCACGTTCAGCTTCACGAATTTTTTGCACAATCACCTGTTTTGCAATTTGCGCAGCAATTCGGCCGAAGTCGATCGATTCCACTTCGAGTTCACGAATGTCACCAATAGACCATTTGGCAGGATCCACATCCGAAATCGCATCCTGACATGCCGGCATTTCATGATCTTCATCAGCCACCACTTCCCATTGACGGAAAGTACGGTAATCGCCTGTTTTACGATCGATTTCCACACGTAGACGTGCTTCTTCCGAGTTTGTGCCCTCATAAAATTTCTTTTTAGTCGCAGCAACAAGCGCTTGTTCTAGCGCTTCAAAGATCGCTTCACGAGGTACACCTTTTTCGTTACTAACCGTTTCTACTACGGTAAGAATTTCACGTGCCATAAGTCACCTATTCGTTCAGATTCTTATTTATTTGGATAAATTAATCTTGGTAAATCAAATTTGCTTTGTCGATATTATGACTATCAATTTCAAGGATTTGTTGCTTTTCAACTTCCACTTGAATGAGTTCATTTTCAAGATCAACAGCAATCAGTTTGGCTTGAAATTTACGACGGTTATCTACAGCACTGATCAGACGTAGCGCAACGGTTTGTCCGATATAACCAGCCATCTGTTCAAGCTGGAAAAATGGACGGTCCCAACCCGGAGAAGAGACTTCTAGTGAATATTCACCAGAAATTGGATCATGTACATCAAGCATGGCACCCACTTGCTGTGTTACGCGAACACAGTCTTGTACGCCTATACCTCGACCCTGTTCAAGCTCGCCATCTTCATTCATGACAGGTTGTTCGTTATTTTCATCTGCTTTATCGATATAGATACGCAATAAAGAACGTTTACCCTGAGGAAGAAATTCAATTCCCCAAAGATCGACATTGCATGCTTGCACTGCAGGAGCGATTAGGTCTTGGAGTGCTTGAGTTTTATTTGATAGCTTCATTTACTCTCGTCATTATGGTGCGATTTAATGGTCGCGGTGACCGGTTCAGACTAACTCAACTATATTAGTAGTGAAACATGACGATTTGACCAATAAATGTCGGACACTACACGATAGCCAATAAAAAAGGGCGTAATCGCCCCTATTTACACAGAAAAACCAAAGTCCACTGTGCAAAAAGGCCCACCTTTTTGTGAGCCTTTTAGAAACTTGGTAGCGGGAGCTGGATTTGAACCAACGACCTTCGGGTTATGAGCCCGACGAGCTACCAGACTGCTCCATCCCGCATCAACGTGCAAAAATTATATACAATCTGCTGATCATTTTCAATCAAAAACTGTTCAGTGATTGCTTGATTAAGTTACACCCTAATCAAATAGTGGTAGCGGGAGCTGGATTTGAACCAACGACCTTCGGGTTATGAGCCCGACGAGCTACCAGACTGCTCCATCCCGCAACAACATTGCAAAAAATTAATCTCACCTTAAATTATCAAAGTGCTTATTTTAGTTTGCATCTAAAATAAGATTGGTAGCGGGAGCTGGATTTGAACCAACGACCTTCGGGTTATGAGCCCGACGAGCTACCAGACTGCTCCATCCCGCATCAACAGATTTGCTGCTTACACCAACTTATGTTCTGGATTATAAGTTGGTGCGGAAGGGGGGACTTGAACCCCCACGCCCGAAGGCACTACCACCTCAAGGTAGCGTGTCTACCAATTCCACCACCACCGCAGCTGTGACGCATTCTAGTCGGATCAGACCCAAAAAGAAAGAACTAAATATATTTATTCGCTAGTTTTTGGTGCAACTGGTGAAGTTTCAGGCGATTGGGTTTGTGCTGGAGCAGTCGTTTGTACCGATTTTAAGCTATAGGCATCAGTGGTTTGCTTTTTAGCAAACACCGCTAAACTTAGGCTGGTGACAAAAAACAAGGCTGTTAAAATTGCCGTTAAACGTGTTAAAAAATTAGCCGAACCTGAAGCACCAAAGACGGTTGCTGCTCCACCACCACCAAATGATGCACCCGCATCGGCACCCTTACCATGTTGTACCAGAATCAATACAATCATTAAAATGGCTAAGATAATATGTACTACCAGCACAAATGCATGCATGCTGAACTCCTAATTATTTTGTATTTGCAAAAGCCTGGGCAATTTTATAAAAAGACTCTGCATTTAAAGACGCACCACCAACCAGCGCACCATTAATGTCTGGACAGGCTGCCAACTCTACTGCATTTTCCGGCTTAACACTACCACCATATAAAATTGCCATGCCTGTACCCAAAGGTGTAATTTGGGTTAAACCTGCACGGATTTTGGCATGCATTGCCTGTGCGTCTTCAGGTGAAGCTGTTTTACCCGTACCAATTGCCCAAATGGGTTCATAAGCCACCACTATATTTTTCCACTGTTCAGCCTGAACAACTGTGGCAATATCACAGATTTGTTGCAACACCACCTGCTCGGCCTGACCATTTTCACGCTGCTCTAGACTTTCACCTACGCAATAAATAATGGTTAATCCTGCATTTAAAGCATTTTTAACTTTTTCATTCAAAATCTGGGCTGTTTCAGCAAAAATTTCCCGACGTTCTGAATGACCAATCAGTACAAAACCGATTTGCTGATCTTTCAGCAGTTCGGCACTTACTTCACCGGTATATGCCCCTGTACCTGCAATACGGGAAACATCCTGTGCAACGGAATAAACAGGGCGCGCTGAACTTGCCAATTCTGCCTGAACACCACTCAAAGCCAGCATGGTCGGTGCAATACCCAAATGACAATCTTGTTCTTTAATTTCATTGTTTTGCAATAATTTTTTTAAATCTTGCAGCAACGCTTTTGCATCTGCCTGCATTGGGTTCATTTTCCAATTGCCGACAACCCAAGGAGTAATAGCCGAACCCGACATACAGTAACCTATTAAAAACAATTCATTAAACCGCGCACATTCTACACGGAATTCAAGATTTTTCAGAAAATTTTCACATGGCTTTTTTATGCGATTCTTATTTTTTTGCAATCCCCTTTTTTACGCTCAAGAAAAACTTCACCCTGTAATACGACTGGTTCAAAGTTTTATCTGATATTAAGTAGATGACAACATTTTAAGATATGGTATTTTTATATAACAAAAGTATAATTCAATGATACCAATTATAAACAAATTGATTAAGCAGGCATATTAGAGCATGGCAGCATTACAAGGTTCACCAAGATTTACGGGTTTTATTCGATGTTTAGTCGAAGATGGCTTAGTTTCTGCTGAAAATATGCAGAGTGCAATATTGAATGCAAAAAAAGCCAATCAAGATATTGTGCCTTTTTTAATTGATCAATTGAAAATTTCCTCCTTGGCTATTGCAGAAAAAATTTCTCAAGAATTTGGAGAACCTCTTTTTGATTTGAGTGCCTATGACTCTGCTCAAATTATCCGAGAAGGGCTGGATGAAAAAATCATTAGCAAACATTGTATTCTGCCCATTTTTAAACGCGGGAATTTACTCTACGTCGCAACCAGTAATCCCACCAATATAGAAGCCATGGATGCGATCCGCTTCAGCAGTAAGATGAATATCGAAGCGATTATTGTAGAGCACCAGAAATTACACCAGCTGATTGAACAAAACTTTACCCAGGCGGACAGTTTTGAGTTTTCTGATGAAGATATCGATCTAAATCTAGAGCAAGATGATTTAAGTCAAAAAGAAGATGAAGATGATGGTCCTCAAGGGGATGAAGCTCCCATCGTTAAGTACATCAATAAACTGTTAATTGATGCCATTCGTATGGGTGCTTCGGATTTACATTTCGAACCGTATGAAAAGTCATATCGGGTGCGTTATCGTATTGATGGCGTGCTCCGTCAAATTGCCAATCCGCCGTTACAGCTGTCCACACGTTTAGCCTCGCGCTTAAAAGTCATGTCACAAATGGATATTTCTGAAAAGCGTTTACCTCAAGATGGACGGATCAAGCTCAAACTTTCAAAAAGCAAAGCTATTGACTTTCGTGTCAACTCTTTACCGACACTGTTTGGGGAAAAACTGGTCCTGCGTATTCTGGATCCATCCAGTGCCATGCTGGGTATTGATGCATTGGGCTATGAACCAGAGCAAAAAGAACTGTTTATGCAAGCACTGGAAAAACCTCAAGGCATGCTACTGATTACAGGTCCAACCGGTTCCGGTAAAACCGTATCGCTCTATACGGGTTTGAATATTCTGAATCGTGAAGATACCAATATTTCCACAGCTGAAGACCCGGTAGAAATTAACCTGGAAGGGATTAATCAGGTCAATGTTAACGCTAAAGTCGGTTTAACCTTCTCTGCTGCGCTTAAATCATTTTTACGTCAAGATCCAGATATTGTCATGGTTGGTGAGATCCGGGATCTGGAAACAGCTGAAATTGCCGTAAAAGCGGCCCAGACCGGTCATATGGTGATGTCGACCCTGCACACCAACAGTGCACCAGAAACCTTAACCCGTTTACGCAATATGGGTGTTCCTTCCTTTAACATTGCAACTTCTGTCAACCTAGTGATTGCACAACGTTTAGCACGTCGTCTATGTCCTCAGTGTAAAATTCCGGCAGAGATTCCTGGACCCAGCCTGCTGGAAATGGGTTTTACTGAGGAAGATTTGAAACATCCAGACTTTCAGGTATATCAACCGGTAGGCTGTTCCGAGTGCCGTGAAGGTTATAAAGGTCGTGTCGGTATTTATGAGGTCATGAAAGTGACCCCTGAAATTTCGAAAATTATTATGGAAGATGGTAATGCACTTGAAATTGCAGCAGCATCTGAAAAATCGGGGTTTAATAATTTACGCCGTTCAGGATTAATTAAGGTTATGCAGGGGGTGACTTCGCTTCAGGAAGTCAATCGTGTAACCAGTGAATAAATGAAAATTTAAAATAAGGATAAACGCATGGCTGTCAAAAAAGCACAGATGATGCCCATCTTCAGTTATGAAGGTGTTGATCGTAAAGGGGAAAAACTTAAAGGGGAACTTCCTGCGCGGAATATGGCACTTGCTAAAGTGACTTTACGCAAGCAGGGCATCACGATTAAACATATTCGGGAAAAACGTAAAAACATTCTCGAAGGTTTAATGAAAAAGAAAGTGTCCACCCTGGATATCACGATTTTTACCCGCCAGCTGGCCACCATGATGAAAGCTGGGGTTCCTTTGGTTCAAAGCTTTGAGATTGTAGCAGAGGGTCTGGAAAATCCATCCATGCGTGAAGTAGTACTTGGTATTAAAGGTGAGGTTGAAGGCGGCAATACTTTTGCTGGTGCCTTGCGTAAGTACCCACAATATTTTGACAACCTGTTCTGTTCTTTAGTGGAATCTGGTGAACAGTCTGGTGCCCTGGAAACCATGCTTGATCGTGTCGCGATCTATAAAGAGAAGAGCGAACTGTTAAAGCAAAAAATTAAAAAAGCCATGAAATATCCGGCAGCTGTCATTGTAGTTGCCGTGATCGTGACCATTATTTTGATGGTTAAAGTGGTACCTGTGTTCCAGGACCTCTTTAGTTCATTTGGTGCCGATTTACCTGCCTTTACCAAAATGGTGGTAAATATGTCGGAATGGATGCAAAAGTACTGGTTTATTCTGATTATTGCCATTGGTGCGATGATTGCCGGATTTCTTGAAGCAAAAAAACGCAGTAAAAAATTCCGTGATTTTCTTGATAAAGCAGCCCTCAAAGCCCCTATTTTTGGCGACCTGGTCTATAAAGCCATTATTGCCCGTTATAGTCGTACTCTAGCCACCACCTTTGCGGCCGGTGTTCCCTTGATTGATGCATTGGAATCCACTGCAGGCGCAACTAACAATTGTGTTTATGAAGCAGCGGTGATGAAAATCCGTGATGATGTAGCCACAGGCCAACAGCTACAATTTGCCATGCGTGTCACCAACAAATTTCCGTCTATGGCTGTACAGATGGTGGCGATTGGTGAAGAGTCTGGGGCACTGGATGCCATGCTGGATAAAGTCGCAACGCATTTCGAAAATGAAGTCGACAATGCGGTCGATGGTTTAACCTCGATGATGGAACCCCTCATTATGGCCGTGCTGGGTGTGCTGGTTGGTGGTCTGGTGATTGCCATGTATCTTCCAATTTTCCAAATGGGTTCTGTGGTTTAATGCAAGATTTCATTTCTTATTTTATGATTAACCCAACTGCTTTATATATTGCCGTTGGGCTTTTTAGTCTCTGTATCGGCAGTTTTCTCAATGTCGTGATTTATCGAACGCCGAAAATGATGGAGCAAGAGTGGCGGCAGGATTGTCAAATATTGCTGCATCCCGAACAGGCCATTATTGACGAAACAAAAATCACCCTCAGCAAGCCAGATTCAACCTGTCCGAAATGCCAAACACCCATTCGCTGGTATCAGAATATTCCTATCATCAGCTGGCTGGTTTTACGGGGCAAATGCGGTTCTTGCAAAAATCCGATCAGTATTCGCTATCCATTCATTGAATTGTTAACTGCAACATGTTCCCTGATTATTGTGGCAGTCTTCGGCCCTACCCTGCAGATGCTGTTTGGCCTGATCCTCACCTGGGTACTGATTGCACTGACCTTTATTGATTTTGATACCCAGCTTCTCCCAGACCGCTATACCTTAACTCTGGCCGCCTTAGGTTTGGGAATCAATAGCTATAGTATCTATACCAGTCCAACCTCTGCCATCTGGGGCTATATTATTGGTTTCCTGTGTTTGTGGATTGTCTATTATCTGTTTAAGATCATTACCGGTAAAGAAGGTATGGGCTATGGCGACTTTAAACTTCTGGCTGCCTTAGGTGCCTGGATGGGGCCATTGATGCTCCCATTGATCGTATTGCTCTCTTCTTTCGTCGGTGCCGTGATTGGCATTATTCTGCTGAAAGTACGCAAAGAGAACCAGCCTTTTGCATTTGGCCCTTATATTGCCATTGCCGGATGGATTGCTTTTATTTGGGGTGAGCAGATTATGAAAATCTATTTGGGTCAGTAATTTTTAGGGACATCTATGACTTTTATCTTGGGTTTAACGGGAGGGATTGGTAGTGGAAAATCGGCCGCCAGCAACTGGTTTGAAACCCAGGGCATTACTGTGGTCGATGCTGATATTGTCGCGCGCGAGATAGTAACCAAAGGACAGCCAGCCTTACAACAGATTCATGCGGCTTTTGGCGATTGGGTTTTATCAGACAATGGCGAGCTGAATCGTCGGGCTTTACGCGAACATATTTTTAAATATCCTGAAGCACGTAAAACGCTGGAAAGTATTACCCATCCTGCAATTCGAGAGTCTATTATTCAACAGCTGCAGGCTGCGACCAGCCCTTATGTAATCTTGGTCTCTCCCCTGCTGTTTGAAACCAACCAGCATGAACTGACTGATCATACCCTGCTGATTGATGCATCAATTGATTTGCAGATTCAGCGGGCTGCTATGCGTGATCACCAGTCCATTGAACAAATTGAAAAAATTATTCAGTCCCAGATGCCACGTGAACAAAAGCGTCGTTTGGCTGATGATATTGTGCTGAATGACGGTCATCTTGACCATTTATACAGCCATTTAAGACCGTTGCATGAAGCTTATTTGAAACGCTGAAATTAAAAAAAGCAGTCGATTAGGACTGCTTTTTTTGTTGATCAAGTTGCTGCTGCAAACTGTCTTGATGACCTATCCAGCGCCATGGCTGTAATGCACCGATCGCCATTCCGATCAAGCCACAAATAATGGCCAGACTTAAAGGCTCTCCCAATAGCGGTACCGCTAAAATTGCTGCCATAAACGGGGCCAAAGTCACGATACTTCCCGTTTTGAATGCACCCAGACGCTTAATCGCTTCTACATAAGTCAGTGTGGCCACAATGACCACAAAGATACCATGAAAAATCACCTGTAGCATTAAATGCACAGGTTCGGGTGCCGTTAAATTTTTCGGCAAAAACAATAGATAAATCGGCACATAGATAATCGCCGACCAGATGGCAACACCTGCCATAGAATGCCAGGCAGAAAGTTTCCATTGGCGTAACAATACGGTGAATACACCCCACCAGATCGCACTCAGGAAAAATAGCATGTCACCAAAACCAAAGGCCACACCGGTTTCCTGATACATCAAGAAGCTCATTGCAGTGATCGCACTCAGCATAATCACCAAACTAATCCAGATGTGTTTATCTAAAGGCTGTTTAAATAATACCAATCCAGCTAAAGCTGTACACAGCGGAATACAGCCATTCAGGAAAATGGCTGCATGCGCTGCTGGTACATAATGAAAGGCACTATAAGAGGTCAGGCAATACGCTACCCCACCGATCATTGCCAGGATAAAGGGTTGTTTTTTCCATAAAAAAGCGGTGTCTTTTTTATAGAGTAAAATGGGCATGAGAATACAAAATGCCAAGGCAAAACGTAAGGCGGTAATATCCCAGGCACTAATTCCCCACTGGGCATTCAGGCGAGAAGTAATGGTAAATCCGCCCCAAATACACATGGTAATGGCGACATAAAGATAACCTTGAGACCGGGGCGACATAGCAAACAACTTTTAAATAGCAAAGAAAAATTACAGGTTACGTTGACGACAGGCTTCATACAGTGCCATACCGGTGGCAACACTGACATTTAAGCTTTGCAAGTTTCCGGCCATTGGAATATAGACCTTCTGATCACATTGTGACTGGGTAATTGGACGCAGACCTGTATCTTCAGCCCCCATTACGACACACACTGCCGTACCGGTAAAATCAAATTGATCAATCGGTAAGGCTTTTTCATCCAGCATGGTTCCAACTACACGTACATTAAATTCATCTTTGATATGGCCCAAAGTACGCGCCAGATTGGTCACCTGAATAAACTTCACTTTTTCTGCGCCACCGGCAGCAACCTTACGTGCAGTTGGCGTTAGGCTTGCAGAACGGTCACGCGAAACCACTACAGCTTCAACCCCCATGGCAGCAGCTGTACGGATACATGCGCCCAAATTATGCGGATCGGTGACCTGATCCAGTGCCAGCAAAAGTGCTTGAGGATTTTGCTTCAGCACGGCATCCAGATCCTGTTCATTCAATACCGGATGCGGACGCACTGCCGCAACTACACCCTGATGAAAAGGTTGGCCTGCCAGTTTTTCCAGTTTGTCACGGCTGGCTTGTTGCACGCTAATACCAAAAGGTTCAGCCAGAGCCAAGACGTTTTTCAAACGCTGGTCATCACGGCCTTTCAAGGTAAATAAAGTCAGTACGCGCTCAGGCTCGATTTCTAATAATGACTCCACCGAGTGAACGCCATAATAATATTCTGGTTTTGCCATGAACGGCCTCTAAAATCTATGGTGACTATGGGTAACGATGCAAAAAGAAAAATCCTGCAAAGCAGGCTTTACAGGATTGATGCTTGAATCTAGTTTAACCGATTCAGGTTAAAATTTCTTTGTCTTATCCGGGACGAATGCTTAGCCTTCGAAATGACAGACATAATCGAGCACTTCACCGGTCTCGATTTTAAAACGGCTATTGCCTGGTACATAGAAAGACTGACCGGCACGGAACAGTTCACTTTCTGTTTTGTCGCCAATTTGGACACGACATTCACCTGAAATGATTTCCATACGTTCAGGTACATGTGTTTGAAAGGTCAAAGCCTGTTCTGTTGGCAAAATTACCCCTAAGGTTTTTTTGGTGCCATCTTCAAACTGCACGGTATGACTGATACACAACCCGTCGAAATAAACATTCGACTTTTTGACAACCGAAACGTGATCAAACTGATTTGACATGCGTATTCTCCAGATAATGCGCATTTATAATTTTTGCCCGAGCTAGTTTAAAGCCGAGTATTAAACTAATCAATCATTGTTTCTTCCCGTCAAATCAATATTTTTCAAATTTTTACAAATATTTTTTCTATAAACTTCAAAGAAAAGCTGGAGAGTGATGCACGAACTTCTGCATAAATGAAATGCTAAGCTCAAATTATTGCCAATTTCTTCCTAACCAAAGGTGAATAATATTCCCCATCATTAATCCTACCTTCAAATCATCCGCATTATATGGTTCAGGTTTTGCGCGACTGGATCGAGCTGCGCATCAGTTTTTTATCTTTTTCTAAAAATAAGAGGCTATTGATCGATGGCAAATTTTATCGGCTATTTTCAGCTGCGCGTTTCATTTTCTTCGCCCAGATAAGGTAAGATATTGATGTTTTAAATCCTTTTAAAATAAAAGCTGTCTTGTGACCAAAACAAAATTTCACTATCTTAGATTAAAACTTTTCGCAGCTTGGATGCGTTTATGCTGACACATTTAACTCTCATCAATTTTGCTTTAGCTGATCACTTAGCCATTGATATTGAAAAAGGTTTCAATGTCCTGACAGGTGAAACCGGGGCGGGTAAATCGTTATTACTGGATGCCCTGTCTGCCTGCCTGGGTGAACGTACCGATACCAATTATGTACGTTTCGGTTCGGATAAAGCCGATGTGACGGCCATTTTTAGTTATCAGGAACAGAGCCCTGAAGCCCAATGGTTAAAAGCACACGAGTTGGATGATGAGTCAGGCGAAATTCATTTACGTCGGGTGATTTTTGCCACTGGCCGCAGCAAAGCCTGGATTAATGGCCGTCCAAGCAGCTTGTCAGAGCTGAAAGAAATTGGGCGTTTGCTGGTACAACTCTATAGTCAGCACAGTCAGCAGCAACTGTTAGAACCGCCCTATCCCAAGCACTGGCTCGACCGTTACAGCAACTTTTATCAGCCTGCGCAAGATGTTCGTAATGCCTATAGCACCTGGCAAAAAGACATTCGCCAGCATCAAGCCGCTTTGGATGCACAAGCCACCCGCAAGCAGCGGATCGAAACTTTAGAGTTACAACTGGAAGAACTCGAAGACATTACCCAGATTGACTATAAAGAGATTGAACAGGAATTTGACCGTTTAAGCCATCATGAACATATCATGCTTGACTGCAGTTATAGCTTAAATGTGCTGGATGAAGCCGAACAAAACCTGACCCAGGAACTTTCATCAATTATTCGTCGTCTGGAATCACATGCTGGTCGTAGTGAACAGCTTGCTGAAATCTATAATTCACTGATCAATGCACAAAGTGAAATTGATGATGCAACGGCAAACTTGCGTCAGTTTATCGATCGCCAAAGCTTCGATCCTGAACGGATGGAAGAATTGAACTCACAACTGGAAATTTTCCACCGTTTAGCGCGTAAATACCGCACTCAGCCAGAGACATTGAAAGAAGAATATCAGGCCTGGCAGACAGAACTGGAACAATTGCATCAGCTTGAAGACCCGGAAACCCTGGCTGAACAGGTCGAGTTATCGCATCAGGAATTTTTAGCCAAAGCACAATATCTGGATGAAATTCGCCGTGAAGCCGCAATCCCCTTGGCAAAACAACTGACTGAACAGGTCAAGCAGCTGGCTTTGCCGGAGGCTTATTTTGAATTCAAGTTTGAGCCTTTAGAGCAGGTCAGTGCCGAAGGTTTGAGCTTTATTCAACTGCTGTTTACTGCGAACAAGGGTATTCCGCCACAGCCTTTGGCACGTGTTGCTTCCGGAGGTGAACTGTCACGTATTGCCCTGGTGATGCAAGTCATGAATGCTGAAAAAACCGAAGCGGAAGTGCTGGTCTTCGATGAAATCGATGTCGGGATTAGTGGCGGTACTGCAGAAATGGTCGGCCGTTTGCTGGCGGATTTGGCCCAGCATGTACAGATCTTATGTATTACCCATCAGGCTCAGGTGGCGGCACAATCCGATCAGCATCTGCTGGTGAAAAAGCGTCAGACCGATCCGGCCAGCAGTACCATCATTAATCTTGCAGAAGAACAGCGCATTGATGAACTGGCCCGTATGACCGGCGGCGTCGAAATTAATGATACGACCCTGCAACATGCCAAGCAGTTACGTCAACTTAAGTTTCAACAGGTATAGGTTTGAGGTTTAAATCACAAAAAATGATTGGCGAAACCCAATTAGTTTAGTAACTTGGTCATAAGCGCTTAGTTAATTTAATCAGTTTTTGATTTTAAGGGGGAATGGCTTAGATGACTAAACAATATCTGACACATCGCTGTCTCATTGCACCTCCTGATTTAGCCGATGACTTTTTTGCCAATACGGTAATTTATTTGGCACGCCATGATGAAGATGGCGCACAAGGCATTATCATCAACCGCCCATCCGGTCTTTCAATCAAGGAATTGTTGAATGATCTGGAAATTGAAGCAGACAATGTCAATCCTCATGCCGTCTTGCAAGGGGGGCCTTTGCGTCCTGAAGCCGGATTTGTACTGCATACCGGTCAACCGACCTGGCATTCATCCATTGCTGTGGGTGAAAATGTCTGTATTACCACGTCTAAAGATATCCTCGATGCCATCGCCCACAATGAAGGCGTTGGACGCTACCAAATTGCTTTGGGTTATGCCAGCTGGGGCAAGAATCAGCTGGAACAGGAAATCGCCCGTGGTGACTGGCTAATCTGTGATTCTGATATGGATTTGATTTTTAACTTGCCTTATGACGACCGCTGGGATGCGGCCTATAAAAAAATGGGCCTGGACCGCACCTGGTTGTCATCAGAGATTGGACATGCCTGATTTATCACAACCGCACATGATTATGGCATTTGATTTCGGTACCCAGAAAATGGGCATGGCAGTCGGTCAATCGCTGATTGAAAGTGCCAATCCGCTTGCCCTGTTTCCGATGAAAGATGGCATTCCGAACTGGGATGCTTTACTGAAAATCGTCAAACAATATCAACCGAGCTTATTTCTGGTCGGTTTACCGTTGAATATGGATGATAGCGAATCGGAACTTTCCGCACGTTCACGCAAATTTGCCCGACGCTTGCGTCATCAGACCAATATTGAAACATTGATGGTCGATGAGCGCCTGACCACCCGTGAAGCACGTGATGAACTTGACCAATATCAGTCTCAAGGTCGTGGCAAAAAACTGGCAGCTGACAGTATTGCCGCAGCCTTATTTATCGAGAGCTGGTATCGCAATCCGGTAGGTTTAACCCCGTAAAGTTGAATTAACAAATAATAAAAAAGCATCCTCTCGGATGCTTTTTTATTGCAATGAATCAGGTCGAATCTATTCGAATTTATTGGGCTTTTTTCTCAATATGTACAGTCGCAGTACGTCCTGCCACAAAGGCCAGCTGGTTCTTCGGTAATTCATCAATCATAATTTTTACTGGTACACGCTGTGCCAGACGCACCCAGCTAAAGGTTGGATTCACATTGGCAAGTAATCCCGTAGTGGATGTACGTTCGCGGTCCTCAATCCCCGAAGCAATGCCCTGAACATGACCTTTGAGTTTTTGTGAACCGCCCATCAGCTGAATGGTTGCAGGAGCGCCAACATAAATCTTGTCGAGTTTGGTTTCTTCAAAATACCCCACCACATACAGCTGCTGACGGTTTAACAGTGCAGCCACTGCCTGCCCGACTTTGACATAGTTACCTTGTTGCAATTCAAAATTGGATAAGGTGCCGTCAGCCGGTGCCACCACTTCGGAACGATTTAAATTCAGTTCGGACAGGTGCAGATTACTGTTGGCCACCTCAATCAGGGCTTTTTGCTGCACAATATTGGCTTTGGCCTGATCAATCGCAGCCAGCATTTGCTCATGTTCGGCATGTGACTGATCTCGCGTTGCAAACATTTGGTCCTGTTCCTGTTTTGAAATCGCACCCTCCATAAGGTTGGCATAGCGGTTGGCATTTTTATCCGCCAAATTGATATTGGCTTGAGATTTCACCAGATTGGCTTTGGCCTGAGCCAGTTCTGCTTCGGCAGCAGCCAGGCCAGCTTTGGCTTTAGACAAGTCCGATCTGGCCTGTTCCACATCCAGGGCTTGACGGGCCACATCAATTTTAAACAGTACCTGCCCTTTTTTCACAGTCTGGTTATCCTGTACCAAGACCTCCGTGATCAAACCCGCAACATCTGAAGAGACTTGAATCACATCGCCGCGTATTCGGCCATCACGGGTCCACGGCTCAGAATTGTAATAATCCCAAATATGTTTTACCGCCAAAATTGCAACGACAGCGACTATGGTAAATAGCACCGGTCGGACGACTTTACGCAAGTCTAAAAATGTCATGGAAAACCTCATTCATTTCAAAAAATGTCTGCTTAGCCCCAGCAGACAATAAAACCCCAATGCATTAACCACAGCAGCGCAAGATAAATGCAGAGATAAAAAATATTCGGCAGCGGAATCCAGCCCTGTTCCACAACACGGTCAAGCACGTGCATCACTACACGCAGTACGACGTAGGCCAATACCGCCTGAATCAGCAGAATCGGGACATATACCCCATAGACATTTAACTCACCCATGGACAACTTCTCCAAGTTGTATCTCTTCTTTAAGCTGCGCTGGTTCATGACACAAACTGCTGCGAATATTGTTTAAAGACATCTGTATTCGCCAGGAAGTTTCAGAATGCTCCAGTTGTTGTGCCTCTTTTTTCAATTGGCTGATTTTTAAAATAACCTGCTGATGAAGCTCTGCAATCAGCTGTTGTTGCACATTTTCTTTGGCACGAAAATAGTCATCCAGACCTTGTTGCAGATCTTCCAGACTCACCAAAATGGCTTGCTCTGAATCAAGTCGATGCATCAACTCTTGCAGACGGGTCAGATCAATCACGGCACTGGTTTCCACCAGTGCCAAATTAATCTGGGTCTTTAATTTTTCCGACTGCACCATCTTAGTATTCAATATTCCAATCCGGTCCAGCATACTGCGTAAATGGATACGAAACGGTACGCCATAAGGAAGATATAAAGCCTGACGAATGGCCTTGTAATGCAACGACAGAATCCGCTGTACCGTAATTTCAGGAGACATCGCCCGAACCAGATGAATGATATAAATTGAAATAATCGGCCCCAGCACCGAACCGATGGTGGCATCAAAGAAAAAAACCTGATCCAGCGTGTAATGGTTTTGCAAGTTCAAGCCCATGATGGTTCCCATCAATAAAGGCAAGGCAATCCCGGTGAGTGGTGGATGGGGAAACATCATCAGACAATAGATCACAAAAGGGGCCAATACCAGTGCCAATTCCCAGAACGAGGTTACGTGCGGGAAAATGCCATAGGCATAAATAAATACCAGCACCCCTGCATAAATATTGCCACGCACAAACATCTTCAATGCCGGTACCGGATTATCCATGGCCGTTAAAATACAGGCGCTGATCGCTGCCATTTCAGCCATCATAAAACCGGCTTTCCAACCACTGAGTATCCAGAATCCTGTCGCGATGATCACCACAATAAAAGCGGAAATCCCTCCCCTCACCGCAACCCCATGGTCACGGTGTAAATTGGGATAGGTGGTGCTCAGGGATGTGACGCTTTCTGGCAATGAAGCATCGCCCTGTTGGATGCGTTGCCAAATTAGTCTGATGGCACGAATATTTTGAATGAAATGGCGGATATCCATTTTCAGGCTGGCCAAAATCACCTGCTGTTCAGCAGGTACGGTGGTCATTAAACGGGCAAAATCCTGCTCAAAATTTTCAGGCAACAGATTTAAGGTCTGTTCCTGAATATCCTGATCATCTTTTAAAAATGTGGCGCTATGATCATGAATCACCTGAAGCTGGACACGGTATTGCCGATCCATTTGATCCAGCTGTTTGATCCGTTCGGCCATCGCCACTAGGTTGGCTACCAGCATGCTCAGTTGATGTAGCATCTCCTGTAGGGGTTTGGTCATGCCCTGCAAGGTCGATTTCTCATAGGACAAGTGCACTGCCATGACATGAATTTCAGCAATATCACGGGCAATCTGACTGAGTGCGGTACTGTAATTTCCCAGTTCGGAGGGATTGAGTAAAATCTGGTCAAATAAAGTTTTGGTGTCTTTAAAGGTTTTAGATACCCGTGCCGCCACGGCTGGCCCAATATGCAGCGGAAAAATTGTCGTAGTCACAATAGCACTACAGACCACCCCAACCAGAATCTCTAAGAAGCGGCCCACGGCCATATCAAACATCGATGCCGTATCGATGCTATAGATAATGTTATAGCTGATAATAACCGTGGTATATCCCGCCAGCATAAATACATAGCTACGTGGAGTCCGGTCGAGCAACGAGATATATAAACAACCTCCTACCCATGCAGCTAAAAATAAAGTGAACAGCCACGGCGTGTTGATTAGTAGCGGAGTCACTGCCACAGAAACTACCGCACCCAACAAGGTGCCCAGTGCACGATACATACTTTTGGAAGAAGTCATCCCGGAAAAGGGATTGGCAATCACAAAGACGGTCCCGATTGCCCAGATGGGATAGGCCAAATTCAGTGCAAAAGCCACATACAGCGCAAGCATGCCTGCCAGAAACGTTTTAGTCGCAAAAATCCAGTCCATCTTGTTGGGACGAAATGCGAGTACTTGTTTAGTAAGCAGCATGGGTTGATCTCAAATTAGGGGTTACTTCCTCTGCCTGATTTTTGAATGACGACTACAATGCACGATCTACCTGGAAGATGGATCGTGTAAAAATAGGGAGGTTTAAACATGCCTCAGATGAGCGTCATTCAAAACGAATGGAGAAGATTTCACATCATCCTGTTGATGTGAAATAACACAGGAAAACAGCCAGCCTGGAAGGGTTGAAAATTCACCATTAGACATTTATTTTTATTATTTTTTCAAACAAAGCCCATAAAGTCAATAATAATATCTCATTGTGATAATTAAACATAAATTAATAAGACCTATTAAATGAATATTGCCTTATTTTCTCATGCTCACCGTAAAATATTTTTAGATGAGGTACAAATACAACATTCGCTTCACAAAAGCCCTGCTCTACCTAATTTTTTGTTATAAAGTAATACTTATTCGTTTTTCTTTTTATATGCTTTGACCAAGCAGGTACTTATGGCACTTTCTAGTTTTGGTAAAATTCTTACCGTTTTGGATCTCTTTTCAGTGTCTCGCCCGATCATTAATGTCGATATCATTAGTGAGGAATTAGGACTCTCTAAACCCACAAGTTACCGTTATTTAAAAGAATTGGTTTCGGCAGAATTATTACAACGCCTCAGTGGAACTTCAGGTGACTACACACTAGGTTCTAAAATTGCCGTATTGGATTACATTTCCCGTACCACAGACCCTTTGGTACAGATCAGCATTCCCTTTATGCAGCAAATTGTAGAACGTACCGAATTCGGCTGTCTGCTCACGCATTTAAATTACGATTCATGTATCGATATTCATCACGAACTATATAAAGACCTGACCACGCTGATTTATGGTCGTGGTTGTCCTCGCCCAATCTATAAAGGTTCTTCTGCCAAGGTGATTTTGGCACATTTACCCAAACAGCGCGTTTTGGATTATTATCGGCGCTTTGTGACTGAACTGTCTAAAGTTGGCTTTGCACATAGCGAAGAAGAATTTCTGTTGCAAATGAAACAGATTAAAAAACAGGGCTATTATTTCTCGAGTGGAGAAGTCGATCCCAATCTGGCCAGTCTTTCTATTCCAGTGAAATTTTCTGCTAAGGAACCGCCTTTGGCCTTGACCCTGTTAGGCTCGAAAAACCGCTTTGAATTTACCAATTTCCAGAAGTTGATCGAAATATTACGCGACAATGCAAGTTTAATCGAAAAGAAATTTATGACCTTGACCCATCAGGAAGACATATTTTAACTTGAGGAACAGCAATACATTTTAATCTAAAAAATGTTGAATTTATCATTACATTCTCATAGTATGATTATTGTTCTTCAGCATCCAGTGTTCCATGATAACGTGATGCCATGTTAAAACTCTCCCCAAATTAAAAAAGCTCATCACAGGATGGGCTTTTTTATGCGCTTATTTCCAATATTCTATTGCTTCTCATGCGGATAAAAATAACGGAAAGTCAGATTCACCCGTGGCTCAATAATTCTCACCGATTTCCTTAAAGTATGCTTCCAGTACCGCTGAGTCTTGCCACGCATCACAATCAGCTGACCGCTCTGTAACAGCACATCAACTTTGTCTGGCTTTTGCTTGTGCTTAAAACTGAATTTCCGGGTTGCCCCAAAACTTAAGGAGGCAATCACGGTTTCCTGACCTATATTGGATTGCAACGTAGACTCATCATCACTATGCCAGCCCATGGCTTGAGTGCCATCTTCATACAAATTGGCAAGACAGGAATTAAACGCATGGCCAACCAAATTTTCGATATGCTGCTTTAAACGGAATAATCCGGGTGTCCAGACATGGGCTTGCTTGAATGTGCCGGAATAATGATATGGGTAATTTTCATCGCCATACCAGGCCACTTTGCGTGCAGTTTTATAGTGTTTTCCATACAATAGTACTTCATCATGTTGCCAAGCCAGATGAGCTAAAAAATACTGCAAATATTGTTCGCTCTGCTGAGGCGTTAAAATCAGGCCATAGTCTTGCACAATACCATCATAGGGCAACAGATTGGCATGAGGTTCAGGCGCAAACAGGTCTAGAGTCATTAACAAGGCCTATTGATTCAAGGCAGCTGTTTTGAAAAGAAATTAACATGACTCAACCTCCAATAAAATCGTAATCCTTTTATCATGCAAACTTTTATTTAAGCTTGCCTAGAAGCGTATAATCCATTCGCCTCGGACATAGCGATAGTCATAATCAGGTCCATAGAAAGAAGCACTGCGGTTATATCCGGCATTCATACGTAGAAACTGTGATCCGCGAACAGGACTTTGCAGGTTAAGTTCAAATAACCGGGTGGATTGGCTTGATTCCTGATTGATTTTTTCACGCCCAAAACCTGCCGTTAAACCTGCTGACCATCCGGCAAAGCGCTGACGCCAACCTAGCGCCAACATTGACTCTTCATAATCCTGAGGGTTGAAATATTGCCTGCCTACATCTTCTTCACTACTCCGGTAGATGCGATATCGGGCTTGTAGCGTCAGTCCCAAGTCCAGTGAAGGCTGATAAATCAGTCGAAGACGACCATGATCACGGCGGTTGTCATCTGAGAAAAATTGTGTTCCTGCAACACCCACAACGGTGACGTGTTCACCAAGTCCCTGATCCAGTGCAGCCCCCACAAAGGTAAAATTCGTTCCTGCATTTAGTGCAGGTCGGGTTTCTACCCAGTCACGATTGGCAAAAAATTCTAATGCGGTCTTTTCTGCCAGTGGTGTACGATAACTGCCATCAAAGGTGAATAAAGCATGATCACCCTGCTCAAATACGCCCGCTTCCAGGACCCAGCCATTGGCGGTTACTGAATCAATGTTGCGCCCAATAAAGGAGACCTTCTGTCCCTCCCGACTCCAATCATCTATTTGATACTGATAAGCACTACCACGAACACCTAAATAATGATCAGCATTTTCATATTGAGGTAAAAATTCAGCTGATAATTTACGGGTTTGGAAGCCTTCGCTATCATCACTGAAAAAGAATTCCGTTCCAGCCGCACGTTCACTTGGTGTCTGCTCTTGCTCTAACTCATTGGCCAAGCTGTGTGTAGTAATGCTGATGAGCAAAGGAACAAGCACGTAGATTCCAGTTTTTGTGTTTTTCATTTTGTTCCCCATGTTTTTCGTGTTTTGAACAACTCATCTAAATACCCTAAAATACTGGCGGGTTGTAGCAAGAAACTGTACATAAGTACATACAACAAAAAGCCACTGAAGTTTTTTCGCACCCTAAGTTCCAGCCCATCAAACATTCTGCGTTCAATCGAATAATTTAACAGACCCAGCAAGAACGCCATCGGTAATAAGGTCAGGGTCATAATACCGACAATCCAGTAGTGTCCAAAACAGGCCAGGATGATTCCAGGGATAAAGCCAAAGGTAAACGCGATATCCAACCAGGGGAAAACCAGGTTCCAGTAAATAAAAAACGTGGATAATCTTGGCTTGATTAAAATTCTTGGATGTTTGATAAAGGCTTCTATCATGCCGCGAGCCCAACGCTGGCGCTGTTTCACAAACAGTTTAAGCGTCGTGGGTGCATTGGTAAACAGACAGGCATCCTCACAATGTCCCACACGATGGCCTGCATTCAACAAGGCCCAGGTAAGTACAATATCTTCACCGACACATTCAGGCCATCCACCAACTTCGATCAAGGCATGACGGTCATAAATAGAAAAAGCACCTTGGGCTACCAAGGTTCCCTGATACAGTGACTGCATACGTTTGGTCGCCGCAATTCCCAAAAAATAGTCCCATTCCTGCGTTTTGGTCAGCAAATTTTCACGGGAATTCCGTACCAGAATTGTACCTGCGACCGCACGTGTATTCGGTGGATCTGCCAGATAGCGTTCGACAATATGGATTAATGCGACACGATGTAAATAAGAATCGGCATCGACTGTGATCACCAGATCATGTTGAGCCAGTTTTAGTCCTTCATTTAATGCATGCGCCTTGCCAGCATTTTGCTTTAGATCCAGCAAGGTAAGCCAAGGGAATTTGAGCTGGGCTTCCCGGACAATGTCTGCAGTTTCATCCCGGGAGCCATCATTGATGACAATCACCTGTAATTCACCCGGGTAATCCTGAACACTAATACTGACTAAGGTATCCTGGATTGAAGCTGCTTCATTATAGGCAGCGATCAAAATGGTAATACCAGGATAAGATGCTAATTGCAGGCGCTTAGGTCTTCGATCCATCATCAAGCTAAAAGCTGCAAATGAATTCATAAACCCCGGAATAATGGCAATCCCATAAACCAGGAAAACCGCTGCAAAATAACCAATATATCCGCTAAGATCATGCAGCCAGTTTTGGGAAATCCAAATTGAAAATACAGTCCAGCAACAAGCGCCTATAAGGGCTATCACAAACTTTAACCGCACAGAAAAATAGATAGAAGAATATGCTCTTTTGCTTTCATTAATGCTCATGAACGTTCTCCCCATCATTTATTACATGAATTTTCGTGGATTATCTTGGCGAAAGCCTGAGAGTACTGAAAACAGTTCATGACTTTTTTAGCTATCCAAGTTCCCATAAATTCATGAAAATCATTGTTATTTTGGGGGAGGATTTCACTTTAGCTAAAAAACAATCCATATTTTTTATAATTATATATAACCCTAGTTACGGATAAGCTAAATTTCTAACGACATGAATTTTTGGCTTATTCTTCTGACAGAGTTGATAAGCACATAAAGATGAAAATATGCCTGCTAGAAAACCGGAAATAGTCCGATGTTTACTGCTTACTAAATGGTATTTTTCTTTCAATAAGCCAATTAACGTTTCAATTTTTTTCCGCTGTCTCAAGTGGTATTCATCAGAAAAAGGCAATAGACTTACTCGCATATTCTTTCTAGGATAAGTAATTAAATCAATATCTTACTCTAATAATTTAGTTTTTATTGATTTTCCAATATAACCTCTATCTCCATAAACAGTTGCCAATAAGCCATCAACTAATTCTTCGATTTTTATAATGTCTGCAATGTGTCCAGTGGATAAAACTGTTTTCACAATTTGTCCTTCACTATTCATGAGAAGGTGTAATTTGCAACCATAAAACCAGTCTATAGAACTTTTGCCACGAGAAGCAATATCCTCCAAAGCATGGTGGCCTCTAGGACTTCTTTTGTTTTTACAAACAGGTAAAGGTGTTGAGTCAATCCATAGATATTGACATGCTTGTCCTTTGCTTAA
>NZ_JBIQOC010000046.1:0-9696 GCF_044130295.1 Acinetobacter uliginosus
TAATATCCTCCAAAGCATGGTGGCCTCTAGGAATTCTTTTGTTTTTACAAACAGGTAAAGGTGTTGAGTCAATCCATAGATATTGACATGCTTGTCCTTTGCTTAAAGCACGGTGTAGTGCATGAATCACAAGCTGATGTTGGTTAATCAGGCTGAGCATATTTTTATAGCAAGGCAAAGACTTAAATAATTTACTCTCAAATTGATAAAGCAATTGGAAAAATGTTTTAAAATTATTTACTTGCGATGTTTTATAACAAATTGCAATCGTCACAATTTCAGAGAGGGATAAATAAGGTTGCTAATCGAATTCGTTTACGCTTATTTTCCTGCTTGAGAAATTGCCAATAGATAGGTTCAAATTTCTTAAAAAAATCATCAATAACACAGAAGATTTCTGTAAAATCAAACATGGTGGTTAGAGTCTTTGGTTTGTGTAGTAACTTTCTAAATGGCTCTAACCATCTTTTTTTCAAGCGGTTTTCTTATCCGTAATTCGGGTTATATATTTTGTGTACTTTTTTGATAAATAAGTCACACTTTTTGATACAATTTATATCACTTATCTCAAATTGTTAATTTTTATATATTCGGGAAAATAGAAGCTTTTATATTAGCCGCTCTATTAAATCGGCCACCTGATAAATAAATTTTTAAAATTTAAAAAGCCTGCAAATTGCAGGCTTTTTATTTAATTATTAGAATAATTAACGTTGAACTTTCTGTTCAATCTCTTCGACACTGGTATGACGAACATCTAGCCCTTTGACCATATAAATCACCTGTTCGGAAATATTACGGGCATGGTCGCCAATCCGCTCCAAAGAACGCAACACCCACATTACATTGATGACCCGTGAAATATGACGTGGATCTTCAATCATATAAGTCATTAAGGTACGGGTCGCAGACTGGTATTCACGGTCAATATCGGCATCGGCAAGCAATACTCGTAAAGCCTGATCAACATCCAGACGTGCAAAGGCATCCAGCGCATCATGAATCATTACACGAACCTGATTACCAATGTGACGGGTTTCCATATAGCCACGTGGCGAACTGCCCTCTTCACATAAATTTTGTGCAATGCGGGCAATTTTTGCCGCTTCATCGCCAATACGTTCCAGGTCGGTATTGGCCTTTGACATGGCAATCACCATACGTAAATCAATCGCAGCAGGATGACGGCGTGCCAGAATCAGGGTCAAGGCTTCATCAATCTCGGTTTCCATACGATTGACTACATTATCCTGAAATTGCACTTCAATCGCTAAAGCGGCATCAGTGTCTAACAGGGCATGAATACTGTTGGCCACTTGCTGCTCGACCAAGCCCCCCATGGTCATAAACTTGGTATTTACATCTTGCAAATCTTCATTAAATTGCGAAGAAATATGGTGATTTAACACCGGATTGTTTGGCAAGGGACGTACTCCACAACAGCGATTTTAAAATGAATGATCTTGTTTAATATTAAAGCATACCTACTATGAAGTTTTTATGACAAAAACTGCAAGATTAGCTGACTGGCTTGAACGACTTGTCAACCAGCCAGGTATTCATTTCTTCAAGGTCTTTTTCGGTCAATTTACCGACCGATGCTTTTAAACGCAGCACATTAATCAAATAATCATATTTTGCATTTAAATAATCCTGTTTGGCAGAAAAAGCGTTGCGTTGTGCCAGCAGCACATCGACCATGGTTTTTAGACCTTCCTGATATTGTGCTTTAGAGGCTTGGGAAACCACTTCCGAAGAGTCCATTGCGGCTTTTCGTGCCTGTAATTTGGCTTGATCAGTTTCTACCTGCATATAAGATTTTTTCACATCGGTACTGGCTTTGCGAATTGTAGCCTCCAGCTGGGATTCGCTTTTCTTCACATTTACCGTGGCTTTTTGAATGGATTTTTGCGTTCTGCCCCCGGTATAAACATTCCAGTTCATCTCTACGCCAATCTGGTCAAACTGGCCATCACTGGATACCACATTTTGCGGGGACTGCTTGATATATCCATACGTCCCTACTGCCTCAATTTGTGGATATAAGGCAGCTTTTTCTACCCGTTTCTGGTCTTCTGCATAACGCTGCTGGATACGTGCCTGCTGAACAGAGAGATTCTGACTCAGTGCCAGCGCTGTCCAGGCATCCAGATCAGCAGGATAAGGCTTTTGAAATTGAAAATCGTCTCGGAGTACGGCCAAATTTTCTTGATAAGGCCCGATTAACTGGGTCAGCTGTTCCTGTGCCAAAACCAGTTGTACATGCGTGGCAATCCGGTTGGCCCGGGCACTTTGATATTGCGCATTGGCCTCACTGACATCGCTTTTTGCTACCAGTCCTTCTTTTAATTTGGCATTCATCACATTCAGCTGTTCAAACAGGGCTTTTTCTTCCTGCAGATTGGCTAGGGTTAAACTCTGCTGACGCAATATATTAAAATAACTTTCCGAGACGTTTAAAATGTGTTCCTGGCGCTGTAATTGTAAAGTGATTTCACTCAGATTAACGGAAGTTTTGATCTGCTTTAAACCTTCCCAGGCATCCCAGCGAAATAGTGGCTGACGAGCAGTAATGGCAATTTGTCGAGTAGTAGACGGGGAAGCCGTAAATGCATCTGCCGGAAAACCCGGAATACTGCTATCACTGCTCTGCTGGCTTTTACGCATCACATTTCCAGAAACAGTCACCGTTGGCAATAAATTCCCTTTGGCAATACCCAGATTGAGTTGATCTGCTTCATACTGTAAAAGATTGGCTTGCCAGTTGGGATCGCTGTTTTTCGCCCGTTGATAGGCTTGCACCAAATCCAGAGCATGACTCCATGGACTGAACAGCAACACACATGCACCAATGACTATTTTAATATCCATTTTTTATCGTAAATCCCGACCTGCGACCATCCATAGACATGCATATTTATAATAAAAGCTATGCAATATTAAAATGATCTGCTCAATTTTCCGTATGATTTTTATTAATTTTTGCCATCTGCTCAGCTGTTATTCATCAACCTCCACATGACTGCTCCATCATCACAGCACGTAACCAAAATCCTTCACAACACTACACAGACAAAGACTTTTTCAGTTATACAATACCCGCATACCCTGCAAATCATTGCCGCATGTACCCGATATAGAATGACTGTGCCGTTAAAAACAAAATTTTCTGTTAAGCAATACTTCCCTTTGTTTATTTTTATCCTTCTCATCGGGTGTCAAAAACCCGAACCTCAACCTATTCAAGAACCGGTACAAAAACAATCACAACAAGATGAAACGGTAGATTTAAACCTATTATGCAAAAATCTTGAGAAAAACATGCTGGCCATTAATGCGGAACGCACCACTTTTGCCCTGGAACAGATTAATCAGGATCTCAAGTTATGCTTGCCGCTGTCTACCTTAGCAGAACAACAACATTTATTAAAACTGTCCAATCAAATGTACAACAACTTCCTTAGCGTGGATAGAACAGCGCCACAGCAAGTTGCTTTCGAAGAGTATGCTTTTGATTTATCGCAGCATCCGACCATTCAACAAAACCGTTTTGAACAACTGACGTTACGTGATCAATATTTATTAAAACATAAAGGGCAAGCTTATATAGAGCTGTATGATCGCGGTAAAGGCCAGATCAATTATCGCCGTAGCCCCGAATATTTAGCCAGAATTTTTGCGCCTTATATGCCGCAAGCCGAACAGGTCTTTATCGAAAATCTGGCGGCACAAAATACGCTGCCGGTATTTTCAGAGCATATCTTGATGATTGAACCGCATGAAATTGTGACCCGGGCTTTATTCTGGGAAGAATATTTAAATCAATACCCGAAAAGTAGCTATCGTAAAGATGCGGAATATCTTTTACAGATGTATAGCCTGTTTTTATTTAAAGGCATGCATGATTCGCCGGTCTCGGATACTTACCTGGATAAATATGCAGTACAAAGCAGTTCAATGGATGAAATTGAAAAATTAGCCCAGGTCAAAAACTCGCATTTAGCCGTTCAAGCGAGCAAATTCCTGCAATTTCTACAGTTATCCGAACAGCAGCGCTTACAAGAAATTCCTGTTCAGCTTAGCCTTAAAGAACAACTGTCGATGTCTGAAAAACAGCTCGCACTCAGACAGTTAGATGAATATTTGGGTTTACAAAATCTGAGCCTTTCCAACCCGCGTGACTGTTTTAGTGATGCCGTTTGTGTTTAAGCTGCCTGTCTGTCTCCGATCTGGACGCCAGCCGAAAAGCGATGTTTTATGTGAATGTTTTTTAGTACATGGACATGGTAGTATTGATTCATAGCTTGACGGAGCGCGAGTAACAACTCGCTGAGATCGCCTAAATTCTATATGCAAATATGGCATTTGAGGGTGAGTACCGTTGAACCTGATCAGGTTAAGACCTGCGTAGGAATCAAGCCATCAAAAAACCTAAGCCTTCAATTGATTTGTGTTGATTTTAAAATCATTCAATCAGATCAATCTGCCACGTTTTTGGTCGTGCTTGATTCGTTGATGTCATTCACAAGGATCATTACCATGGACCAATTAACGAATCGCTCTGCAACAGATATTTCCGCTCAGCATGAGCAAGATGCCAAAGATCTCACCCGAATTTTACCCGCTTCCAGAAAAGTCTACATTCAAGGTTCGCGGAGTGACATTCAGGTGCCTATGCGTGAAATTTCCCTGACCGAGACCCCAACCGGTCTGGGTGGAGAACACAATCCGGCCATTATGGTCTATGACACTTCAGGCGTTTATACCGACCCGAACGTGGCCATTGACCTGAATAAAGGTTTGCCCAATGTGCGTGAAACATGGATTGAGGAACGTCAGGATACGGAACGTTTAGAGACGCTGAGCTCTGCTTTTGGACAGGAACGTCTGAAAGATATTCGTACGGCAGAAATCCGTTTCGCCCATATTCAAAAGCCGCGCCGTGCCAAAGCGGGTAAAAATGTGACCCAGATGCACTATGCACGTCAGGGCATCATTACTCCTGAAATGGAATATATCGCCATTCGTGAAAACCAGCGCCAGCAGGAAGGTGTTGATGCACGCCAGCATGCCGGTCAAAACTTCGGGGCCAAAAACCTGACCGAAATTACCCCTGAATTCGTGCGTCAGGAAGTAGCCGAAGGCCGTGCCATTATTCCGGCCAATATTAACCATCCTGAAATTGAACCGATGATCATCGGACGTAATTTCCTGGTCAAGATCAATGCCAATATCGGCAACTCCGCACTCGGTTCCAGCATTGATGAAGAAGTAGCGAAAATGACCTGGGCCACCCGCTGGGGTGCTGACACCATTATGGATTTGTCGACCGGCAAAAATATTCATGAAACCCGTGAATGGATTATCCGCAACTCTCCTGTTCCAATTGGGACGGTTCCTATTTATCAGGCACTGGAAAAAGTTGATGGTGTTGCCGAAGACCTGACCTGGGAAATCTTTAAAGACACCCTGATTGAACAGGCAGAACAAGGCGTGGACTATTTCACCATTCATGCCGGCGTGCTTTTAAGATATGTGCCGCTGACGGCTAACCGCTTAACCGGAATTGTTTCTCGCGGCGGTTCCATCATGGCACAGTGGTGTCTGGCGCATCATCAGGAAAACTTCCTGTATACGCATTTTGATGAGATCTGCGAGATCATGAAGGCCTATGATGTATCCTTTAGTCTGGGGGATGGCTTACGTCCAGGCTGTATTCAGGATGCCAATGACGAAGCGCAGTTTAGTGAACTGCGTACCTTGGGGGAACTGACCCATCGTGCCTGGGAGCATGATGTACAGGTGATGATTGAAGGTCCGGGGCATGTACCGATGCACATGGTCAAAGAGAATATGGACTTGCAACTGGAAGTCTGTAAAGAAGCGCCTTTCTATACCCTAGGGCCTTTAACCACCGATATCGCTCCCGGTTATGACCATATTACCTCGGCAATTGGCGCTGCCATGATTGGCTGGTACGGTACCGCCATGCTGTGCTATGTCACGCCAAAAGAGCATTTGGGCTTACCGAACAAGAAAGATGTCAAAGACGGTATCATCACCTATAAAATTGCAGCCCATGCCGCCGATCTGGCCAAAGGCCATCCGGGTTCGCAAGTGCGTGATAATGCCCTATCCAAAGCGCGTTTCGAATTCCGCTGGGAAGATCAGTTCAATTTGAGTCTGGACCCGGATACGGCACGTAGCATGCATGATGAAACCATGCCGAAGGAAGCGCACAAATCTGCGCATTTCTGTTCCATGTGTGGTCCTAAATTCTGTTCCATGAAAATCACTCAAAATGTGAGGGATTATGCGAAAAATCAAACTAACGAGGGACAGGATACAGAGATTGAAGCAGGTTTGAATGCCATGAAAACCAGCTATCATGAACATGGTCAAAAATTGTACCACAAGCTGTAATTCTTAAAAAAAAATCTTTTATTTTCATAAAATTCTCAGTTAGGATGAATGTATGCTTTTCATCCTGACTGAGCTATATGAACATTATTAAACAAGCCACATATAACAACGACCAAGTCAAAATTCAGTCGCGTGAATATCTTTTCCGTGGCTTCATTCAGGTTGAAAAAGTCAATCTCTGTCATCGTTTATTTAACCAGAGCAAATTCACTCCGGTCATGCAGCGTGAACTGATTCACCGCCCTGAAGCTGCCGGTGTACTGATTTATGATGATACCCAGCAAAAATTTGCCTTGATTGAACAGTTCCGTGTCGGTGCAATGGATGATCCAGAATCCCCCTGGCAACTGGAAGTGATTGCCGGTGTACTCGATGGTGATGAATCGCCGGAAAGCTGTATACGTCGTGAGAGCATGGAAGAATCTGGCTGCGAGATTGACCAGTTACAGCATTTATTCAGCTTTTATCCTTCGGCTGGGGCCTGTTCTGAACTGTTTCATTTATATAGTGCCCAGGCGCATCTTCCTGAACACGGCGGAGTGTTTGGCATGCCGGATGAAGGGGAAAATATTCAGCTGCATATCATTGATTATATTGAAATCACTACCTTATTGAGTAATGGCCGATTAAGGAATGCGCCAGTCATTATGGCCTTGCAATGGTTGCAACAACATATTAAAACAACAAGGAATGTCTAGGGAGTCGGACATGACTTTATACCAACCCAATGAAGACCAGCAAGACTGGACCATTATCCAGATTTCAGACACACATTTGATGGATCAGGACGATCTGGAATTTGTAGAGATGAATCCGGAACAGAGCTTTCATGGTGTGATGCAACAGATTCAGCAGCAATATCCGAGTACCGATGCCATTATTCATACTGGGGATCTGGCGCAAGTACCGGTCAAACAGACGTATACACGTTATTTATCTTATATGCAGAATCTTGGTATTCCCTTTTATCAAATTCCAGGCAATCATGATGATATTGATCTGTTCCCTTTCTATCAGCATAAAAATCAGGTACACGCCATTCATTTTGGCAGATGGAGCGTGCTGCTGCTAAACACAGCCGTAGGCGGCAGAATAGATGGCCGGATTGAACCAGAGCAATTACAACAGCTAGATCAGCTACTGGCAGAACTGCAACAGCAATTTGTGATCGTGGCATGTCATCATCATCCCTTTGCCATGCAATCAAAATGGATCGATCAACATAAACTGAAAAACCCTGAAAATTTGACCGCTGTTTTAGCCAGGCACAGTCATGTCAAAGCGGTTATTTTTGGTCACGTACATCAGGATTCGTGTCATAAATGGCAGCACATCCGGTTTTTCTCAACTCCGTCGACCTGTGTCCAGTTCAAACCTTTCAGTGAAAATTTTGCCCTGGATGACCAGGCCCCGGGGTTTCGTGTCCTGCATCTGAAAGCCAATGGTGAGCTTGAAACCCGAATTCAGCGTGTCCAAACAGTACGGCAACAAATTAATAGCGAAATTTCAGGTTACTAACTTTTCATTTTGCTTTTTTTCTATTACTTTATGGCTTCCGAAGGAAGCATGATCGATAGAATCCAAGCATCAAAGACTATCAAAAAGCACAAAAAGTCTATATGATGACGACCCTCGAAGGAGAATCTCCTTAGGGTTGGATAAAAACACTTGCATATCACCATATTTTTTGCGTATAGATAATACGCATATGATGAGGAATGCCCTATATGGCGAATGACAACCAAAATCAAGTCTTGGACGAACAAACTGATGTGGTAGATGAAAAATCTACCAAACGCGTGCGTAAAACAAAGCCAAAAGCGTCAGAAAGTGGTTCTACTGCTAGCTTATTTGGTATTGCACCTTATCAGCCTAAAAAAAATGAAGAATACATGTCTGAAGGACAGCTTGAGCATTTCCGCCAGATTTTATTGGCGTGGAAAGCGGAGCTCATGTCTGAAGTAGACCGCACCCTCAACACCATGCAAGACGAAAATACCGCTTTGCCTGATGTGAATGACCGTGCCACACAAGAAGAAGAGTTTGCGATTGAACTCCGTACCCGCGACCGTGAACGCAAGCTGATTCGCAAGATTGAGCAATCCATCGAAGCGATTAAAAACGACGATTACGGTTTCTGTGAAACCTGTGGTATTGAAATTGGTCTGCGTCGTCTTGAAGCACGTCCAACCGCTACCCTTTGTATTGACTGCAAAACCTTGGCAGAAATCAAAGAGAAGCAAAATAACGGTTAATACTGTGTTAAGTAATCCCTCCCTGACCCTCCCTTTAAAAAAGGGAGGGAAAGCTGAAGAGAATTACGTGGGTCGGTTTGCGCCATCGCCAACCGGCCCTTTGCATTTTGGCTCGCTTATTACAGCGGTGGCCAGTTATTGTGATGCACGTGCCCATCAGGGGCAATGGCTGGTTCGGATTGAAGATACCGACATGCCACGTATATATCCCGGTAGTGAAGAACATATCCTGCGTTCAATTGCAGCGTTCCAGTTTGAACCCGATACCGAAATCATTTTCCAGAAAGACCGCCTAGAGCTGTATGAACAGGTCATTGAACAGCTGCATCAGCAAGGCTGGGTCTATGCCTGCCAGTGCACCCGTAAAATGCTCGGCTCCAATCATATTTATGCCGGAACCTGCCGGGATTTGAATCTGCCTTTTGATCAACAAGCCATCCGTGTCAAAGTACCAGATCAACAGATCTGCTTCACAGATCGCCTGCAAGGAACACATTGTTCCAACCTGCAACAGGATCTGGGCGATTTTGTGCTGAAGCGCCGTGATGGCATTATCAATTATCAGCTCGCCGTAGTGGTTGATGATTATCTGCAAGGAGTCACCCACGTAGTTCGCGGTGCCGACCTGCTGGACAATACCGAACGGCAAATCTGGCTCGGTTCGCTGCTCGGTTATCCGCAACTTGAATATATGCACCTGCCGCTCGCGATGAATGATCAGGGACAAAAGCTCTCTAAACAGAACCTGGCTCAAGCACTCGATCTCAAGCGTGCTCCTGAATTATTACAGCAAGCCATTCGTGCTTTGCATCAGCCCGAAGTTGCTTTAGACACCCCAGCACATATGCTCAAGCAAGCCATAGCGCAGTGGAATACAGACTGCATTCCGCATACAACTGAGCTACACGGCAGCTATTTAACCTGAGTTCGATATAAAAAAAGAGTAGAAAAAAAGCCCTGTTTTTGTAACATATTGGTTCTCAAGACAAAATGTTATAAAACAAGGCTTCTCAATGGA